>BLMJ01000053.1 GCA_011960625.1 Lachnospiraceae bacterium
AAAGAGAAGATATCCATAAATGTGGAAAATCTTCTCTTTTTTTATCAAAAGCGAGGGAGTCTCGCGTTTATAACTGTCTAATCAGTTATTTTGCAACACTCCCAGGTAACAGATTATTAGACAATAAGATTCTGAATATTGATTGAGTTACTGCTAAGGCAGAAATGATAAAATTGCTGAATATAATATCTATATTTGTAGATAATATATTGAACTTTGACCATTATTGTGCTACACTTTATCTTGTGTTTTTATGATATGCAGGAGGTTACGCGATGGCGGTTAATTATAACAGATTGTGGAAACTGTTAATTGATAAAGGCATTACGAAAACGGAAATGCGAAAAAAGGCGGGTATCAGTACAACCGTACTTGCAAAAATGGGAAAGAATGAAACCGTATCAATGGATACTCTGGCACGAATTGCCACTGCTATGGAATGCGGTCTTGACGATATTGTAGAAATAAATATAGAGCGATAACACGAGGTGTAAACATGGCTATTCATAATAAATCGCATCATAATCACGCGCTTATGTCTTTGAATAAAATGCGTAAGGATAATACGTTAAAGCATAAGACAGCGGCAGATTTTACAACGCCCGATAAAACTATGCTTTGCTTGAACATTATGGATTGTTTAGACTTTTTGAAAGCAATCCCTGACGAATCGGTACAGTTAATTTGCATTGATCCGCCCTATAATCTTGAACTTGCAGGGTGGGATATTTACGATAATTATATTGAATGGGCTGCAAAATGGCTTGATGAGGCATACAGAGTTCTTTCAAAGAATGGTAGCATGGTCATTTTTGGCGGGATACAGTTTAGAGATGTCAAATCGGGAGACCTGATTGATATAATTCATCATGTTAGATACAATACGAAATTTAAGTTGATAAATACAATTATTTGGCGTTATAAAAACGGTATGTCTGCTCATAGGTATTTTGCGAACAGGCATGAAGAAGTTATTTGGCTAACAAAAACAAATGACTATTATTTTGATTTAGATTCAGTAAGAGAACCCTATTCAGAAAAAGACCTTGAAGCGGCATTGAAAGATAAACGCCTAAATCCAGAAAATACAAAAAAGGGCAAAAACCCAACAAATGTATGGGAAATCAATAGGCTTAATGGTAATAGCAAGGAACGTGTTGGACACCCAACACAAAAACCTGTTGCACTTATTGATCGTTTTGTTCGAGCACTTTCATATCCGGGTTCAGTTGTGCTTGATTTTTTTGCAGGAAGCGGAACAGTCGGACGTGTTTGTATCTTAGAGGGGCGGCATTGCTTGATGTGTGATAGTGATAAATCCTCTGTTGATTATTTTAACAAACACCTTGAACTTATGCGAGAACTGGGACAAAACACGGACTATTTTCATATAGATAATGCGATAGATTTTTTTACAAACTTAAAAGGAGAACAACAAGATGAAAGGGAAACAGCAATCTGATAGGCTAACAACACAACAAAAGGCGGCAGATGGTGTCATTGGAATTTTTGACGAAGAAGCGCAGGAACATGACAGGAAAGTTTCTGATAATTCTAAAATCGTAGTACATAAGTTGCAAAAGGAATTTTCAACGTTGACTTTTAGATATAGGAAAAGCATTTCAAAGAAAGAGATAAACGAGGCATTACATGAAATTGATGACGATCTTGGACAGACTTTGTTCTTGCAAAGTGCAAGCATTATTCCAGATGGTGGAATTATTGAAGTTAAGGACGACAACGGAAAATGGCACGTCGTAGTTGTTTCAGAGGCAAAGTTTCAAGGCAAAGATATTGATAATGTAAAGGCAGGTATCAAAGTCGGGAAAAATAATGATCAAGATTTAATGGCGGCAGGAAATGCCATTGAACGGGCACACAAGAATGTTTGTGAAATTGCTAACTATATGTTATCAGAACCCTATTTCCCATATATCCTGTTTTTAGAAGGTTCAAACTTTTTGACGCATGATATTACGATACAAAGACCTGACGGTAGCGATTATACATTGCATTATGATAATGGTACGTTGAATAGGCTTGATCGACTTACTGCCGCAAATTATGGCATGAAAGTAAATACCAATCTGTGCAAAAACAAGTTTGTTCTTTGTAATAGTCGAACAATAATGTTGCAAGCCGCTTCAATTTATACGCAGGGTGACGGAAGTCATTGGAAGAATAATGACATGATAGATGTTATGCTTGATATTGCGAGGACATCTCTTTGTATGTTAGGCAATGTTCTTTTTAAGCAATTAACAAGCAAGTAGAAAGAGAAGGATGAGACAGGTACACATATTCAAATATTAAGAGGGTTAATAGTTTTTTTGTGTTTGATTTTAGATCAGTAGAAAACAGTGGTTGGATAGATTGTAATGAAACAACTACTTTGGTAGGAGTGAATGAATCAGGAAAAACAAATATTTTAAAGGCATTGTGGAAATTTAATCCCGTTAGTGGAGGAAAAATAGATATTCTGCATGATGTACCTGTTACTAAATTAAGTGAATTTAGAAATAGAACAGAACAAATAAAGTTTATATCTGTAAAATTTGATATATGCAGTGAGGATGTAAAAAGATTAGAGGAATTATCGGGTAATACGATTAATGGATTGGAATATGTAATTGTTTCGCGATATTATAATGGACAATACCGAGTGGAGTATTCCCAGCAAACTAAAATTGATGCAGTTGAAAGAGAGGAAGAAAATGAAAATAAGGAGAATTATATATTAGTTCCAACGGCTGTTGTAAGGATAATGCCCAAATTTGTTTACTACTCAAATTATGGAAATTTGTCTAGTAAAATATATTTACCTCATGCATTAAAATGGATTAAGGGAGAAAAAGTTCAAGGAATTGAAACAAATGAGGAACAAGTAAGAACATTAAAGGTATTATTTGATTTTGTAAATCTTGATCCACAAGAAATTATGGAATTGGGCAAAGATCCTAAGGTTGTGGCAATGCAAAGGAATAGAAACTCTACAGAAGCAACACCAGAAGAAATTAAGAAAGCGGAAAATGATAAAGAACATAGGAGTATTTTGCTACAATCAGCAGGAGGATATTTGACACAAAAATTTAAGGATTGGTGGAAACAGGGGGAATATAAATTTAGATTTGAAGCGGATGGTGATTATTTTAGGATATGGGTTTCTGATATAGTAAGAACAGAGGAGGTTGCATTAGAACTTCGAAGTACAGGATTACAGTGGTTTTTAAGCTTTTATTTGATATTTTTAATGGAAAGTCAAAAAGAAAATAAAAATGCAGTTCTTTTGCTTGATGAAGCGGGTTTAACATTGCATCCCCTAGCACAAAAAGACTTGGTACGGTTTTTCGAAAGTTTATCAGAAAATAATCAAATTATTAATACAACTCATTCACCATTTATAATAGATTCTTCAAATATAGATTCGTGTAGAGTAGTTTATGCTGATGGGCTAGGTCATACAATAGTTTCAAGCGATTTAAGACAGGGAGCAGACAAATTAAATGAAAAATCAATCTATGCGGTGCATGCAGCAATGGTATTGGGTGTTTCGGATGTTTTGTTGCAAGGATGTCAAGTGGTTATAGTTGAAGGTCCGTCAGATCAATATTATTTTAACGGGATAAAAACATTTTTAATTAAGGAAAAGCTATTTACACCTTCACAGGAAATTGTCTTTATGCCATCTGGGGGTGTAAAAGGAATTGCTGGAATTGTTAGTATGGTATCAGGGAAAATGAGAGATTTGCCATATGTAATTATTGATTCTGATAAAAGTGGAGAAGATGTTAAGAAAAAATTAGCTTCTAATTTATATAATGGTAGTGAAAAGAAGATTATCGAGATCAAAGAATTTTCTGATATTGATAATTGTGAAGTGGAAGATATAATTCCATTTGATTTACAGAAGCGAAGTATAGATAAGCTGTTTAATAAAGTGGAAGATGTATATTTTGAGGATGATTACCAAGTTGAAGTTTCTTTGGTTTATCAAGTAGAACAATTTGTCCAAAATTACGGTTTAGAATTGCCTAAAGGGTGGAAGGTTGATGTTGCCAAGGATGTAAAGAGACAAATTTCTAAGCGAAAGAAGGCGGATATTGATAATAGTTATATAGATAAATGGAAGCAACTTTTTTCAAAATTGAATAAGTAATTTGATTGGATATATGGTGCCAAAACGGTGCCAAGAAATCATACAAATAAAAATACGCCATATAAAAACAACGATTTTATGCTGTTTTTCAAAATAAAATGCATAAGAAATACCGCAAGCAACGCTATTCAAATACCGTGAGGGTGGACATACAGTAGGTTCTGGTAGAGTATCTACTATCGTTGAGTAATCAATAGTATAGAATCAGATAACAAAATAAGTACCGCAATCTTTTGAGAAATCAAGGGATTGCGGTTTCTTAATGCCTAAAAAATAATAGCGAACAAAAGAAAAAGCCAACTGCCAAAATGATATAATTCCCTTTTTGGGTCATAGACATGTGCTTTATTTTTTTCAGTTGTAAACGAAAGAAGAAAATGGTATATTTAAAAAGAAATGATAATTTAGTGGAGGTGAAGAAAATGATGGCATTCTTACGCTTAAGAAATATCTGAGTACATGGAACTGTGTTAAATAGTTTTATGTACAAACAGGACACTATAAACTATTTAATAGAGGAGAACTTGTAATGATATTTCAAGACAACGTAATCAAAGAATATTTAAAAAATGTTTATTTTATATCTGGAACACCCTGTGGCGGAAAGACGACAATTTCACGGGAGTTGGCTAAACGACATAATTTATTAGTTTATGATATTGATGAACAGTTTGCAAATCATCAAAGAATTTCAAATTCTGCTTATCAACCTTCAATGAATAAAGTCTTTAGAGACGCGGACGAGTTTTTTGGGCGTACTGTAGAGGAATATAAAGAATGGCTGATTAATAACACAAGAGAACAATTAGATTTTGTATTATTGGATTTGGTTCGTCTTTCACAAAATAAGCTCGTATTGTGTGACTGCCATTTGACAATGGATGAAGCTGAAAAATGTACGGAAGCATTCCGAATAGTATTTTTGATAAAAGAGCCATTGAATTTAGTTGAGGATTACTGTAATCGTCCTGACCATCAAGGATTTAGCGATTTTATTAACAGCGCATCTGATATTGAAAAGGCAAAGGCAACATGTAATGCAACCTTAGAAGCTCTCAATAAGAAGAAATATAATGATATCAAGAGGAGCAACTATTTGTGGATTGAAAGAACCCCAAATAGTACAGTCAATGAAACTGTAAGAAAAGTAGAGCAGCACTTTGGACTTGTCAAAAAAGATTTTAGTATGGATATATAAGAGATAAGGACAGTTGATAGAGATACGGATTTGGAAACTGTATTTGTGGTAATGGTATCGTAATTATTGATATAGAGCCAAATATTAAAATAAGCACCGCGCTCCGTTGAGAAATTAAGGGGGCGCGGTTTCTTAATGCCTAAAAATTATAGCGAACAAAAGGAAAAGCTATTTCTCTGAAATTTGAAAGAAGTGAGGCCCAGTTGGAACACAAGAAAGAACTCTGCAAAGTGGGAAATAATTTGTATAAATAGAAGAAGGTTTTGTACTAAACGTTACGAGGATATGTTATACTTAGAGCAACAAATCAAGATTCATGGAGGGAAGATAATGTGAATACACCTACATTGGAAACAGAACGCTTGATTTTAAGAAGATTCACGGAAAGAGATATGGAAGCGCTTTTCTTAATTTTGAAAGATGAAGAAGCTAATAAGTTTTTGCCTTGGTATACTTTGAAAAATCTGGAAGAAACAATAAAATTTTATGAAGAAAGATATGCTTCAAAATACGAATATCCGCAAGGATATGCGTATGCTATCTGTTTGAAAGAGAATAATTTTCCAATAGGTTACATTAATGTCAGCATGGAAGAAAATCATGATTTTGGTTATGGACTTCGTAAGGAATTTTGGCACAAGGGAATTGTTACAGAAGCAGGCAAAGCAGTCGTAGAACAAGTTAAAAAAGATGGCTTGCCTTATATTACGGCAACGCATGATAGAAATAATCCAAGAAGCGGCAATGTTATGCAAAAGGTAGGCATGACATATTGTTATTCCTATGAAGAACAATGGCAGCCAAAGGATTATCCAGTCATATTCAGAATGTATCAACTCAACTTTGATGGTAACGATGATTTTGTGTACAAAAAATATTGGAATATGTATAGTAATCATTTCATTGAAAATTTGAAAAGATAAAAACAAAAGAGAGAAACTTGAAGGAGGAAGGGTATGCCGGTAATCAAAGGGCTGGAATGGACATTTGATACAGTTGCAGCTAGATATGAGAAATTTCGTCCGGGTTATACAGATGACCTATATAGAGAGCTTTTTAATTATATTAACATTGACAGTTCGTCGAAGGCCGTTGAGGTTGGGATTGGAGGCGGACAAGCAACATTACCAATTTTGGAAAAGGGATGTACCGTAACAGCGGTGGAATATGGGGAGAATTTTTCAAAATTGTGTAAAAAAAAGTTTGAAGATTATAAAAAATTTTCTATTATAACAGAGAAGTTTGAAAATGTTTCTTTTACTGATTCTCAATACGATTTGGTTTATTCTGCTTCTGCATTTCACTGGGTGCCGGAGAATATAGGATATTCAAAAGTTTATGCTATGTTGAAAAGCGGAGGAGCTTTTGCACGATTTGCAAATCATCCATATCCTAACAAGGATAACCCTATTCTTGCGGTAGAAATCGAAAAACTATATTCTGCATATTATTGTCAATACCACGGCAAAGATTTAAAACCTAAAGAAGAGTATAGTGAAGAACAAGCAGTGCAGAGGGCTCAAATTGCTAAGAAATACGGCTTCGTAGATATTAGACATGCGATGTTTTATAGGACAAGAACATTTTCTGCTGAGGAGTATATTGAATTATTGGGAACCTATTCTGACCATATTGCTATCGAAGAAAAGATTAGGATGGAATTTTTTTCAAAAATAGAGGAAACAATTAATAAATACGGTGGGTCATTTAGAATATACGATACTATAGATTTGCAGCTTGCAAGAAAGCCTTAACGTTATGTTTGATATGTCATTTATTTTAAGTGGCATGTGAAGTTCAGGAGTGGTATAATAAAATTGGTAAACAGGAACTGTAAAGGAGAAAAGATATGCCGTTTTTATTAGTCTTAAATTTAATTGTACCATATGTAATGATTTTAGTTGGCTCTATCTTAAAAAAACATCCTGTATCAGATATGAAGTTACAAAATGGATATAATACACCAACTTCACGAAAGTCGCAAGCACATTGGGACTATGCACAGAGTATTGCACCTAATATTTTCATAGCCCTCGGAAAAATACTGGGAGTAATCGAGATTATGATAAGCATATTAATGTTTTTATTTCATATTTCGAGCCAAGCTGCTGTCAGTGTCGGGGAGTGTGTAGGAATTGGCTTCTTACTTTACGGTTTTTATAAAACTGATTCGGAAATAGAAAAAAAGTTTAGGGAGAGTGAAAATTCTGTTTGTCGAGAAGCTGTTGAGAGGGACAAATCAGAATTTCTATAGGAGGTTATCATGCTTGAGTTAATACCTAGTGCAGAAGAGATGTCAACGTTAGTCGGAGAATCACTATACGATATTTGGAATAAGTTAAATGCTTTAATTGAAGAAAAATATGAGATGGATAGTTCATGGAATAAAGGCGGTAAAGCATGGAAATATGAATATAAGTATCGTCGAGGTGGTAAAACCTTATGTGTGTTATATGCAAGAGAACACTGTGTGGGATTTATGATTATTTTAGGAAAAGCCGAAAGACTAAAATTTGAGACAGACAGAGACAGTTATTCAAAAGAAGTTCAAAGGATCTATGATAAGACTCAAACTTATCATGATGGGAAATGGTTAATGTTTGAGCCAATAGATACTACTTTGTTTGATGATTTTATTAGACTGTTAAGAATCAAAAGAAGGCCAAACAGAAAGTAGTATTTTATATTGGCAGATGCCAGAACAGGGAGTATCCCAAAGATTATGTAAACCTTCAAACTGATGTAAGAAAAAATACTCAGTTTGGAGGTTTATTTTATGGCAAGGAAACCTGCTAACAAAAGTCAAGACTTTTGAGCAGTGGTTATCAGTAAAGAGTTTCTCGTATTTTCCGCATCTCTCTCCAAACATTATCTCCATAGTTGCTTACTAAAACGGAAATAATCTCATTATTTGGATTGTATTCGGAAATAAAACTTACTCCCGGATCACAACCTTGAAAATATGCAATATCTCTGCCGTTTGGATTATCAATTATCCACATACCATATCCATAATACCCTTCTTCTGCATCAGCTCCATCTCCGCTTTGTTTACTAAGCATATCTGAAACTAACGCTTTTGAAAATAGATTTCCTTCCAGCAGATTAGTCCAAAAATTAATAATATCTCTTACCGTAATAAACGCTCCGCCCGCGCCAGTACCCTTTGCATCAACAGAAAATATATTGGTACGATAGTCCTTCGTATCGGCGCAATAAATATAGTTATTGGCACATTTTGACGGCAGCTTATCCAACTCATAATAACCGGTTGATTTCATATCACATATATCAAAAATATTTTCTTTAAGGTATTGGTCAAAATACATTCCCGAAACTTTTTCTATGATCATTGCAAGCAAAACATATCCTGAATTATTGTATTGAAATTTTTCACCTTTGGGATACATCATAGGCTTATTTATAAATAGTGGAAGCAAGTCACTGTTATGTCTGATTTTGTAAGTAGGATAATCAATCCATAATTCTTCATATTCATCCATAACGCTTTCATCAAAATAATCGGGGACGCCCGACGTATGATTTAAAAGCTGTTTGACGGTAACCTCCTTATCTATATTGTTGAAGGGAATATTAAGCAGCGCGCCTAATGTATCGTCAAACGTTATTTTCTTACGTTCAATCAACTGCAAGATACCAGCAGCTACAAATACTTTTCCCGCCGATGCACTTGCAAACTTTGTTTCCGCCTTGTTAGGAATTTCATTTGGCAAATCGGCAAATCCATTTTCTCTTTCATATAAAACTTTGCCGTTCTGTATTATATAAATATTTCCCCTAAAATTAACATCTATCAATTCCTCTATAGTCATTTCATCACCTCTCTCATTTTCTGGTTTATTTTTTTAAAGTATATCATTTATGCACACGATTATCCACCATAAAATATAGGGTGCGGCTTAAATTGGCACAACAAGAAACTGCTTAGTATTTTTATCAACCGTAAATACTAAGCAGTACTTCATTCTAATTCATCTTCAATTCTTCCACAATATTATTCTTTTTAAGCGCTCTCATTGTATATATCATCGTCAGAAATACCACCATGAACACCCCGACAGCCGCAACAGACAGATACCCCCAAGGTATGAGGAACTGTACATCCGCCCCCGCGCCGAGCGTCTTATACAACGCCGCACTCACCAGTAGGGTTATCAAGAAGCCATAAATCAGCGAGCGTATTCCATAAATCAAACATTCAAAATTCATCATTTTCCGAAATCCCTTAGGCGACATTCCCATAGAGCGCAGCATGGCAAATTCTTTACGTCTAAGCATTAGGTTCGTGGAGATCGTGTGAAACACATTCGCCACTGCAATGAGGGAAATCAATACTACAAACCCGTAAGTCAACACCTTTATTGCGATAATGGTATTTCTGTCCATCTCATACTTTTCTCTTACATTATCCAGATATCCACAGTCTGACAAATGTTTTTCCGCCATCTGTGTCTCTAACTCTCGGAATGTTCCGGCAGGATTCTCGCATTGTATCCCATAGACTGCGTTCAGCAAATTCGTCTGGAAACTTTCATGAAATTTTTGGTACATACATTCCGGCAGAATCATCACAATTCGATTTGACAATTCCTCAAAAGAGTCTGGCATCTTATCCACTGCGTCTGCGAGCTCGAAATTCATCGTCTTGTTAAAACGCACCGCATATCCTTCATCATCAAATTCTATATAACCTGCGTCAAACAATTGGTCAGTCTCCTTTGGGAAAATCGCTGTCTTCTCATACCGCTCGTTGTCCGGGTTAAAATTTTTCATAGTATTCAGATATAGCGCTTTTACATGTTCACTGTCTTGATAGGAGGACACATCCACCTTTTGCTCTCTGGCAAACTGTCGGAAGGACTCATCATCAAGAATCACCATCATTGCATAAATATAGGCCGTGTTTTCTGGATTCATTTCCGGCGTATCCGCTCCTTTAGACAACGCTTGGGAATAGACGCTTAGAGGCCCTGTCTGTGCCCAGTCCTTTGGAACTGCAAAATAAAAGGATTCCCGATAATGTTTTGATACAGCATGGATTCCGTCTGTGCGCTTAAGAATATTTTCCACGTCCTCTTCCCGTTCGTCCACATCCGAATAAAGGATATAATTCAGATCGATCTCTGGCGCTTCCAGTACAAAAGCCCCTGTTTCCAACAGGTACATGTTAAACAGCCCCGCCGCTGTAAACAGTCCGATGCTCATGGT
>BLMJ01000054.1 GCA_011960625.1 Lachnospiraceae bacterium
TGGAAGGCAGAGATGAGAAGGAATTTAGAGAGCATGTAGCGGTACAGGCAGGAATCGAGATTGGCTTCGAGCGTTTCCTGGAGGTAAAGAATTATCAGGCAATCGTGACCCATTTCGGGGATCTGGGAAGCTTAAAGCAGTTACCGGGACTGGCTATCCAGAGATTGATGGAGAAGGGCTACGGCTTTGGAGCAGAAGGCGACTGGAAGACGGCGGCAATGGTACGTCTGATGAAGATCATGACCCAGGGGATGAAGGATGCAAAAGGAACCTCGTTCATGGAGGATTATACGTATAATCTGGCGCCGGGCAAAGAAGGAATCCTGCAGGCACATATGCTGGAGGTATGTCCGACGGTTGCCGACGGAAAAATCAGCATCAAAGAGCAACCGTTGTCCATGGGAGACAGGGAAGACCCGGCGAGACTGGTATTTACATCCAAGACAGGTCCGGCGGTGGCTGTGTCCTTAATTGATCTTGGAGATAGGTTCCGCCTGATCATCAATGATGTGAACTGTAAGAAGGTGGAGAAGCCGATGCCGAAGCTTCCGGTAGCAACCGCCTTCTGGACGCCGGAGCCTAACCTTAGGACAGGGGCAGAGGCATGGATACTTGCGGGCGGCGCGCATCACACTGCATTCTCTTATGACCTGACTTCCGAGCAAATGGGCGATTGGGCGGCATGCATGGGCATTGAGGCTGTCTTTATCGACAAGGATACGACAATCCGCCAGTTCAGGAATGAACTGCTGTGGAACAGTGTCGCGTACCGGAAATAGGAGGAGCAACGCATGAGCAACGTAAAAGAAGTTATTGAGAGTGGCAAGGCTGTCCTTGGTATTGAGTTGGGATCGACCAGAATCAAGGCTGTTCTGATTGACGAGAATCATACGCCAATTGCATCAGGCGACCATGAGTGGGAAAACCGTCTGGAGAATGGAAACTGGACCTATTCCCTGGAGGATATCTGGGCAGGGCTTCGGCACAGCTATCAAAATCTGGCTGCAGACGTGCAGAATAAGTATGGGGTCACGATTAAGAAAATTGGTTCCATCGGATTCAGTGCAATGATGCATGGATATATGGCATTTGACAAAGAAGGGGAGCTTCTGGTTCCTTTCCGTACTTGGAGAAATTCGACCACAGGCGAGGCAGCCGAGAAGCTGATTGAGGTATTTCAGTACAATATCCCTCTGCGCTGGAGCATTGCCCATCTGTATCAGGCAATCCTCAATGGAGAAGACCATGTGAAGGAGGTGGCGTATTTTACGACGCTTGCCGGGTATATTCACTGGAAACTGACAGGGGTTAAGGCGCTTGGCATTGGGGATGCGTCAGGTATGTTCCCCATCGACATACAGAAGAAGGACTTTAACGAGGAAATGGTTCAAAAGTTCGACGAGCTGGTGGCAGAAAAGAATTTCTCATGGAAATTAAGGGATATTATGCCTAAGGTTATGGCTGCCGGAGAAGAAGCAGGGGTACTGACTGAAGAGGGCGCAAGACTTCTG
>BLMJ01000055.1 GCA_011960625.1 Lachnospiraceae bacterium
CTATTTTGTTAAAATATGAAGATACAGAATTTTACGCTCCAAGAAATTGGAAAGACTATCTGGTCAAGGCTTATGGGGATTATATGCAGCTTCCGCCGCCGGAAAAAAGGGTTACCCATGATATACGGGCAGTTTGGCTTACAGAGGAAAGGTAGTAGATAATGAAGATTCTTTTGATGACAACTAAAATGGACGCAGGCGGAGCCGAACGATATCTTTATGAACATCTCAAATATATGGATCGGACAAGGATGAAGATAGATTATTACCTCATGTATTATGCAGATAGTCAGGAGATGAAAAAGAATTATGAAAACTTAGGCGCATGTGTCTTTGAAAGAGGACTTTCAGAAAATGGAGGAAAAGGAAGTCTTGCATATATCATGGACATGAGAAGATTTTATAAAGAGCATGGAGCATATGATGTGATACATGTAAATGGAACTGTACCAGTGTTACAATTATGTGCGATTTATATAGCAAAACAGTTTAAAATCCCAATAAGAATAGCACATTCTCATAATGCTCCCATAGTGAAAAAAAATATTGCAGGTTTATTCAATAGATTAGCAAAGAAGGGGACCTGCTATTTTGCTACGGATTTGTTAGCATGTTCGCGAAAAGCAGGAGTGTCCAAATTTGGAAGAAAAGCAGTCATGCTATCTAAGTTTCAGGTTATGAAAAATGGGATTGATACGGAGCGCTTCCGATATTTACCGGAAATCCGTGAGGAGGTACGAAACAACTACGGGTGGAAGGATTCTTTTGTGGTTATGCATGTAGGGCGATTGTCAACAGAGAAAAATCAATTATTTTTGATACAAATTATTGAAGAACTTTATAAAGAGCATCCGGAGGTTAAACTGATTTTTATTGGGGATGGCCCCGATAGACAAAAGCTTACCGAGTATGTAAGCCGGTCAGGATTAGAACAAGCAGTAGAATTTCTAGGTGAGCAGAAAGAGGTTGAAAAGTTTCTGGAAGGAGCAGACGTATTTTGTTTGCCGAGCCAATCAGAGGGCTTCCCTATCGCGGGATTGGAAGCAGAAAGTATGGGAGTCTATTGCGTAGTTTCGAAAGCTGTGCCCCGAGAGTGGAATTTTACTGGAAGGGTTAAGTTTTTGTCGCTGAAAGATTCGGTTAAGAAATGGGGAGATGCTATAATCAGCGGGAAGAAGGTCCAGCGTACAGATATGAGCGGACTTATAAAAGAGAAGGGTTATGACGTCAGAGATACTGCACGTAAGCTGCAGCAGATTTATGAAGGGAAATAATTGGAAAGGAAGAAATAGATGGAAAAGAGGCTGGTAAGCATTGTTATTCCGGTATATAATGTTGAAAAATATCTGAAACGATGTATACAGAGCATTTTGAATCAGACATATGAGAATATAGAAGTTTTGCTTATTGATGATGGGAGTAAAGATTCGAGCGGAGATTTGTGCGACCGACTAGCGATTAAGGACGAGCGGATTGTGGTAATCCATCAAAAAAATGCAGGGCAGGCTGTTGCGAGGAATAGCGGACTCGATGCGGCAAAAGGAGAATGGATTTGCTTTGTGGACAGTGATGATTATGTAAAAGAAGATTTTGTCGAATATTTACTAAAGATGGTTTTAAACAGTGAAGTGAAGATGGGATTCTGCAAAGTTGTTCACAAGGATTTCTTGAATAGGAAAGAGGAAGAGGAAGAATCAGAAAATATATTAAAATATGATAGAAAGAAAACGACAAAATATATTCTGGAAGGACGGTGCGGTTTTACTGCTTCCGCATGTCGAGGCATTTATCACAGGTCTCTTTTTGAGGATATTCGCTTTATGCCAGGGAGGTTGTATGAGGATTTAGAGATACTTGTACGCCTGAGCCTGGCGGCGGATGGATGTGTAATGGGAAATAAAAGGAATTATTGCTATTGTTATAGAGAAGATAATAGTTCAAATACACCTATAAAGAAAAAGATGCAAGACTTTTTTTCGGTTATGGATTCCTTATATGTTATTGCGAAAGATGGAAATGGATGGTTATTGGATAGCGTATATACAAGAGATATGATGAATTGTCTATTTATTTTAGCTAGTAAGAAAGAAGCTGCTAATGAATGTAGGGCAGAGTTAAGGCTTTTGAGGAAAAGAATACTTGCCATGCCAAAGGGATATGAATTGCAGAGCCCGTTATATAAGATGTATTATCAGTCTTTAAGGTTTGGTATCATTCCTTTTGGCATGGCTTATAAGATATTGAATTTTATAAGAGCTTTTTTGATTAAGATTGGGTTTTGATATATTCTAGTACCTGGGAGGAGGCAGTTCCCGTCTCATAGGAGCCAAAATCCTTGTGGTGATCGAGAAGTTTTTGCTGGTATAGATGATCGTCAAAATTCAGAATATTCTCAATTAATTCCTGATTATTCTGGGATAGAGCAAAGGGCCAGGTATGAATGTCTGTATAAAAACCTTGTGTCAGATCATATTCAGTTAAGTCTGTTGCATATAAAAAGCAAGGACGGCCCATAAAGGAATAATCCCATATGGATGAAGAATAGTCTGTGATTAGTACGTCTGAGGCATATAGTAATTCCTGCATGTCAGGGTATTCTGAGACGTTAATATAATCTGCAGATTTGCCTGCAAATTGTTCGGCAATATAGTAATGCATACGGAATAGGACCGTCCAAGTGCCGCCAAAACGCTTAGAGAGCACATCACTTATGCGGGCGGTGTCAAAAGAATAATCGGAAGGTTTTCTGCTTTCACGGTATGTAGGAGCATAGAGCAGCAGCCGATTATCTTGGGGTATCTGATATTTTTGGCAAATTTTTTCTTTGATTCTAGGATTCCCTTTTTGGAACAGAAGGTCATTACGCGGCATTCCGCAATTCAAAATCATTCCGTTATGATGGAAACTGCGATGAATAGTTAAATCAGTAAAAATCTTGGAGCTGGACAAATATGTAACAGGTGTTTTCAAAGCGATGTACTGCCTATATTTTTCAGCAATCGTCTGGGTAGCTTTTGAAGAGCCGACTTGCTTGTAAGCCCCGCCGCCATGCCAGGTATTTATAATCCGCTGGTTTGCAGAAAAAGGAATATAGGTTAAATCTCTTGTATTAGTAATAATAAATTTGGAAGAGAGACAAAGCAGGATAAATTTTATAGAACCATACTTTACCAGTGTTATTCCATTTTTTTCGAGGTATTTATAACGGTTTGGATTCTTAAATGCCCAGATGAGTTCATATTCGGGCGCTGCTTTATGTATATATTTGCATATGTATTTGGGATTGCAGGAAAATTGTTTGCCGAGATAGCTGGTAAAAACGATACGTTTTGGATGCAGCTTTCCATGGGGAATCATCCGCAATATCATGCGAAGGATAAACGTTGAAAAGATAAATATGCAGTCTTTCATAGACACCTCCAAGAAAAGTAATATTTTAGATATCATAACATGTATAGAAAAAATGTCAAGAAATGAAAGAAGGTAGAGTGTGACAAAATGAATGCAGCAGTCATTTTTGCAGGCGGGATAGGCAGGCGTATGAATCAGAAGGCCTTACCGAAAAAATTAATGCAATTGGAAATAGTATAAACATTATAGCCCAAAAAGTTCTGACTTTTTTATCCGGTTCTTCGTTTGCCCTCAAAAACTTATAAGAATAGGATGATACCACCATTGTTAGCGCATCAAAGGTAGTTGAATAAAACGCAATCATCGTAATCACCAAAATAATCAAAACAAGTTTTGAATATGGAAGCGTATTTAAGATTTCTAATATGACTTGCGGGGTACTGACTCCCTCCTCTAAATCCTTGATCACGTCTATCGTTCCCCTGAGCTGTTGTGACATTCCATAGTTTCCCAATACGATAAACGACATAAACGTTCCTGCCAATCCACACCCATACGCTCCAAGGACTACATTACGGACGGTTCTCCCTTTACTGATCGTTCCTATAAAAAATGGAGTTGCCACGCACCAGGCCATCCAATAGGCCCAATAAAAGATACTCCAGTTTTGAACAAACAATGTCTCTCTTGCCGGATCCATCCATGTTGCCATTCCAATAAAATTTTGGGTCAGATTACCTATTGAGGATACTCCCGTTTCCAAAATATATCTGCATTCTCCTCCACCCAGCAGAACATACCCCAACA
>BLMJ01000056.1 GCA_011960625.1 Lachnospiraceae bacterium
GTTAAACTGGATTATAGAACTTTACAAGTTAAAAATATTTATGTTTGATTGATAAATATTTAAGAGAAGGAATAAAAATGAAATGAACCTACGGCTGCTATTGTACCTTTATTTCTAAAGGAGTTTCAGCAGCAGGCAGAGTTATGCTGTGGGGTTTTTGTAGTTTATTGGTTTAGTTTGACAGAATAGGGGGAAGACAGGATGAAATTATATGAGATTGTTTTTAGTCCTACAGGGGGAACAAAGAAAGTTGCGGATATGATTGTGGACAGATTCCGTTTGGAAAGTTCATACATCGATCTGACAGACAATTTTACAGATTTTACTTCATTTTCATTCGACGAAGAAGACGTATGTATCGTGGCAGTTCCTTCTTACGGAGGACGGATTCCTGGGATTGCAGGCGAGAGGTTAAAGCTTTTGAAGGGGAATCATGGGAAGGCAGTTTTGGTGACGGTGTATGGGAACCGAGCCTATGACGATACAATGCTGGAACTCAATGATACCTTGATAGAAGCTGGGTTTTGTCCTGTGGCGGCCATAGCGGCTGTGGCGGAACATTCTATCATGCGCCAGTTTGCAGCAGGCCGTCCCGATGAGGAGGACAGAAGGGAGTTAGTGGATTTCGCGGACAAGATAAAGAGGGGAATACAGAGCGGAAGTCTTACGAACACGCCCCGAGTTCCAGGGAAAAGACCCTACCGCTCGTTTGACGGTGTGCCTATGAAACCAAGGTCGGGCAAATCCTGTACAAAATGCGGAGTCTGTGCTGAGAAGTGTCCGGTGGGGGCGATCCCGGCGGATATGCCTATGAGTACGGAGCATGACAAATGTATTACCTGTATGCGCTGTATTACCGTTTGTCCTCAGAAGAATCGCAGCATCAGTAAGGTTTTGGCTGCAGTGGGAGCTCAGAAGCTAAAGAAGGCATGTAAAGAGCGAAAAAAGAATGAATTGTTTATAAGGGAATAAAAAGGATATTAGATTCAATTTGGGGATAGAATTTATGAAGAATCGGTTGGAAGAGCTGCGCAGGCAGCGGGGAATCCGGCAGGAAGAACTGGCATTGGCGCTTCGGGTCTCGCGTCAGACCATAGGATCGCTGGAGAATGGTAGGTATAACCCGTCAATCGGGCTGGCGTTTAAGATTGCCAGGTATTTTGGGATGAGTATTGAGGAGATTTTTATCTATGAGGAAGAATAACTTATGAAGATTATCATTTCCCCGGCAAAGAAGATGAATATAGATACAGATACATTTCTTAAGCCCGCGCTCCCTATATTTTTGGAAGAAACCAGGATGCTGATGGAATGGATTCGCAAAAGGTCGTTCCATGAGGCGCAGGAACTGTGGAAATGCAACGATCAGATTGCAGAACTGAATTACCAGCGCTTTCAGGATATGAACCTTGGCAGGAACCTGACACCGGCATTGATTTCTTATGATGGAATCCAGTATCAGTATATGGCGCC
>BLMJ01000057.1 GCA_011960625.1 Lachnospiraceae bacterium
TGATTTGTTTGAAGGCCTGTCTATCTGGGAGGATGAAAAATACAGGAGTTTACAGGGAACCTATCCTGTAATCTTTTTGAGCTTCGCAGGCGTGAAGGCAGCCTCTTTCCCGGACGCACGAAAAAGCATTTGCCAGATTATTGAAAATCTTTATAACAAATATGATTTTCTTTTGGAAACCGGTCATCTGAATGAAAATGAAAAAAAATTGTACGCCAAAGTATCTGTGGACATGGAAAACTATCTTGCTTCCAATTCCCTGAACGCATTATCTGATTACCTGATGCGTTATTACGGGAAAAAAGTGATTATTCTGTTGGATGAATATGATACTCCTATGCAGGAAGCATACATGTATGGATACTGGGATGAACTGGTTTCCTTTATCCGCAATCTGTTCAATTCCACATTTAAAACAAATCCTTTCCTAGGAAGAGCCCTCATGACCGGAATCACCAGAGTCAGCAAAGAGTCTATTTTTTCTGACCTGAATAATATTGAGGCAGTAACCACAACCTCGGAAAAATATGAAACCTCTTTTGGCTTTACACAGGATGAAGTCTGGGAGGCGTTGAAGGAATACGGACTGTTTGGCGAACGCGGCCATGTGAAAGTATGGTATGACGGTTTTACCTTCGGAAGAAGTACGGACATTTACAATCCATGGTCTATCATAAATTATTTGGACAAAAGAAAATTCTCCCCTTATTGGGCGAATACCAGCAGCAACGGCCTGATTGGAAAGCTGATTCGGGAGGGAAGCCCGGATATCAAAATGGTTATGGAAGATTTGCTTTCCGGCAAGGCGCTTCGTACGCAGATTGACGAACAGATTGTATTCAACCATCTGGGACGTAAAGAAAGCGCCATTTGGAGCCTCCTGCTTGCCAGCGGCTATCTGCGCGTGAAACATTTAAGTATGGACAAAAGAGAACGGACGATTTATGAGCTTGTTTTAACCAACCGGGAAGTCTCGCTTATGTTTGAGCAGATGGTGGAGGATTGGTTTTCTGATTTTACACCGGCATATAACAACTTCATCAAGGCGCTTTTATTGGATGATAAAGAGGCGATGAATCTGTATATGAACCGGGTCGCCCTCACCACTTTTAGCTACTTTGATACCGGGAAACAGCCCTCCGAGGCAACCGAGCCGGAACGCTTTTACCACGGTTTTGTTCTTGGGCTGATGGTGGAGCTTGCCGGACGGTACCTGATTACTTCTAACCGTGAAAGCGGATTCGGAAGATACGACGTGGTACTTACGCCTCTTTCAGACACGGACAACGCCATCATTCTGGAATTTAAAGTCCATACGGACAAGGAAGTTTCCCTTGCAGATACGGTGCAGGAAGCGCTTAAGCAGATTGAAGACAGGAAATATGCCGCTTTGCTGGAAGCAAAGGGTATCCCGCCGGAACGGATTCGGAAATATGGCTTCGCATTTGAAGGGAAAACGGTCTTAATCGGATGACATCAACCCTCAAACATCATATTTCTTAAGTGAAAAAGCCGAACAGTATCTCCTCCCAAACTGTTCGGCTTTTCATTTTATTTGAGCCTTTACGTAAGTTGCGCAACTCTATTCTTATGCTGCCGCTGTCTCATACCGTTCCATTCGGCAGATACAGCGAAAATTCCGCCCCTTCCCCGGCTTCTGAGCGAACCTCAATATACCCGTCCTGCAATTCGAGAATTTTTCTGGCAAGATACAGCCCGATGCCGACTCCATTCTCGCCGTGAACCTCTGGTTCTCTGTAAAAGCGTGAAAATATCTCCGCCTGTCTCTCCCTGGCAATTCCTTTCCCGGTGTCCCGTACGCTGATTTTTGTAAATACTTCCTGGCTTCTGACCACGACATGGATACGCCCGCCAGAATCCGTATATTTTACGGCGTTGTCAAGCACGTTGAAGACCGCTTCCTCCGTCCATTTCTTATCATGTTTTACCTGTATCTCCTCGCCGCAGTCCACCGACAACTGAATCTGCTTCTTCGCCGCCGAGGGTACGATTTCCCCCACCGCCCCGGCTATGGTATCGTAAATCTTCGCCTGTTCCTTTCGTATATGGAGGATTCCAGCTTCCAGACGGGACATCTTGACCATGCTCTTTAGCAGGAAATCCAGCTTCTCCGTCTGCCCTTCCAGATGAGCCAGGAACTCCCTTCCCTTTTCCGAGACTTCTTCCTCCTGTAAAAATTCCAGATATAGCCGCATATTGGCAATGGGCGTCCGGGTCTGGTGGGAAATGTCTGAAATCAGCTCCTTCATCAACTGTTTTTCCCGGACATTCGCCTCTTCTTTCTTCGTAAAGATGTGAAAAAGCCGCCACAATTTCTCGCTGCATCTTCCCCAAAGAGAATCCTTCTCGCTCTCCCCGGTCTCTTCGAATCCTTTACCGGAAATAATATCGTCAAGCCCCCGCTCTACCTGTTCCGTGAAACGATAGACTTCTCGTTTCAGCCGATGTACACGCCATAGGGATTCTGCCGCCATCCCTCCGGCGAGTACCATTAGTCCTGCCCCTAGCCAATCCATTGGTATCCCATCCCGTATACGTTTGAAATATATTTGTGCTCTTCATCCTCAATCTTACCTCTGAGCCGGTTGATATTTACCGCCAATGCGTGCTTATCCACAAACTGTCCGCCATTCTCCCATAGATGCTCCAACAGAATATTGTAGGTAAGGAGCCGTCCCTGATTCATGATAAATTCCTTAAGAAGCCTCAGTTCCGTGGGCGTAACACAGCAGTCTGTCCCGTTTGTCCGAACTTTCGCATTGTCTAAATCTATTGAGAGAAATCCATCCTCGAATATACGGCGGATATGGGTCTCAGGCTTCCCCTGGGGAACCCTTTTAAGAATGACTTCTATCTTCCTAAGCAATATTTTCATGGAAAATGGCTTCGTCACATAGTCATCCGCACCCATATCGTAGCCTGAAAGAACGTCTTCTTCCAAATCGCGAGCTGTCAGGAATAATACTGGGACTTCCCTTTGCGCCTTTATCCATCGGCATAATTCAAAGCCTTCCCCGTCAGGGAGATTGACGTCGAGGAGGGCCAGCAAAATGGGTTCCTTCTCAAAGATTTCCTGTGCCTCTCTAATAGTAAATGCGGCCTCCGCCAGATATTCTTGCTTTTCCAATGCATAACAGATTGCCCCGCTCAATTCATGGTCATCCTCTACAATTAAAATTTTCTGCATGGTACCTCTCCGTTCCACAGGTTCTTCCTCTTTACTCTCTCACATATTTTTCAATGATACACTCGTGTTTCTTTGTTTTTACATGATAGTTAATTCCCACTAAAAGAATATCCCCGGTATATTCTTCAAACCATGACGCATACTGCTTTTTCTTAATTTGATCAATTGCGCCTTGCGCTGACTTATTCCACTTTAACTCCACAAGCAGCGCCGGACGCTCTACATTCCTCCTTGGAAGGTACACAACATCAGCGATCCCATTTCCCGACGGCATTTCCAAAACGGGATTCATATAATATAGCTGGGAACTATAGTATGCAATAAGAACTGTACATGTAAGGGAGTTTTCGCTATTATATTTCAGCAACGAGGCAGTTTTATTATGAATCTTAGCCACCCCTTCAGCAACTGCTTTTCCATTCAATGCCCATGTATTTTGAAGAAGCCGTTCTGAACTTTCAAGCGAATCCATCAGCCCATCCCAGCCGCCGACTTTAACCGCACGCATAAATTCCTGCGTAATTTCCAGATTCGGGATAAAAACCTCCTTTGCCGCCTCGTCAAAGGCAAGATATCCAAGATGGACCAACAACGTTAATACATCATCTTTTGTCTTAAACGTGGTCATGTCATTCTGAGCCGTGGACGGAACAATTTTACAATGCATATTGCCAAGCATTTCAACGACCGTCTGCTTCATTCCATCAAAATCACGGTCAATATAAGTTTTCAGCGCCTCGTACGTCTCCGTCCCTGTCCAATAGCTGTGAAACTGGCCGCTCTCCATTAGTTCTACTACCGCCTGAGGATTATAGATATGCAAGCCTCCCAGACTATATCCATCATACCATTTCTTTGTCTCCTCATAATCTACCTGAAATTGTAAGCAGAGCGCTTTCACTTCATCTTCTGTAAACCCAAAATATGCGGCAAGCCCCTTAGGACTAAGCATAGAAAATTCTCTGAATATATTAATTGCAGAGTGATCACCATACTTCTTAATCGGTAAGATTCCCGTCATATATGCCAATTCTACATAATCTGACCCTTTAAAAAGTTCCCTAAGGAAATCCAGATAATTCTTCTGTATATCTTTTCTTTCTTTTGCAATACGAAATACACAGTCCCACTCATCAATAATGAAAATAAATCCTTTCCCTGTCTGATTAAATATCCTGTCAAGCGCTACTTTTAGCCTGACATCCGCGCAAAGTCCTTTACAGTCCGAAAAACTGTCCATCAGTTCCTCAATTACCCTACTTTCAATCTCATTGATAAATCTATCAATATCTTCCTCTGATTCCAGAAATCGCTGGATATCCAACCGAATTACATTATGCCGGTTTAAATGCTTGCCGAAAGAATCTTCATTCTCCGCTTTCAGCCCTGCAAATAAATTTCCTGAATCACAGCCTTTACTATAATAGGCTGCCAGCATGTCCGC
Organism: Lachnospiraceae bacterium; assembly: GCA_011960625.1. Lineage (GTDB taxonomy): Bacteria > Bacillota > Clostridia > Lachnospirales > Lachnospiraceae > Sporofaciens. The sequence goes on from BLMJ01000057.1 coordinate 4,653, forward strand.
CGCCATGGATTTTCCGAAACGGCGAGGCCGGCTGACGCACATATAGCAATTTGTTTTATTTATTCTGTTGTTTACGGCGGTAATCAACCCCGATTTATCAATATAGATAACCTTTTCTCCATTATATCCAACCTCTCCACCTGTTGCAAGGAGATTTCATTTGAAGCGGAACCCTGCCTATAATTCATTTGAATTTCAGCCTTACCTGATTATAGAGCGGCCGAACAACCATCATTAAACCGACTTGCATCACTAGAGACCCCAATACCCACATAATATCATTTTTAACATATATTATATTATTTCGGAACACATGTAATGCAATTTGCTGCGTCAGAATCATCTCCGCGCTCCTCTTCCCAATCCAGCTTAAAATTCCTCTGCTTTGGTACATACGGAATATCCCGCATATTACAACGCAAAAAATCACAGAACTCAGACACAGAATTAATATTCTTGTTAATTTTAAAAGGATATGGTATCTCCAAATTTTTGCATAGTTTATACACAAAAATACTATCAAAAACAATATTCCAACTAAAAAAATTCTTTTTTTACTACTTACGAGCTTTAATATTTTATCCCCTGTTACACCAAAAAGAACCCCAAACGGGAACGCATATAAACTAATAAACCAATGCAGCCCAACGCCCCCAAATAAGTACATAATACACAAAATCCCCGCCATGCCCGTAGTTAAAATAAAATTATATATAGCCAGAACCTTATGCGAATCTCGTGCCGCCTTGATACTAACGGCAAATAAAATATAGAGGACGATTATTTCTGTAAAATACCAATTTAACAATCTATTTCCTGCTAATATTTTTGCAAACTCAGACAGTAATACCCCCCCCCCAAGAAATTAAAGTACATAGCAGAATAAACAATTGTAATAAATGAAATCAGCAAAATTTCCGGTATTTTACGATAAATAATCTTATATACATAATCTTTTTGCGCATTATGTGAACAAAACAAACCATATCCTGAGCAGAAAAGGAACCCGGATACGCCCAGATATCCCATATTCAAAAAAATACTGCCTCCTGTCACTTGTGTAATATGATGGAATAGAATCATAGTTGCAAAGATTCCCTTTAAATAATCTGTTGTCTCGACAGACAGAACATGCCATACAGAAGCTTTTTTTGTATCTGCAGCAACAACCATAATAAATAGCATACATAAAACAATATCTGTTTCACTCATCTTCCTACTCTTTCCTTTACATAGCTCCATCCCCAAATATCTTGACGAAACACAGACGCTTTAATCCTGTCGTAATGTCTTTAATAAAATATTACATTCATAAACGTCGTCTACTTGAATTGTACGTACGCCCAATTCCGCAATATCCGCCTCAGCTCCAACGATAGTTTCATTGCCGACAAAAATAACGTGATTTATATCAAGACCATTTTTCTCCATAATTTCTTTCAGCATAGTCTTTTTACCGTAATCCTTATGCATTACATCAATTGATGTATAGCCTGAAATACGCGCGACATAAACGCCGTCAAATTTCTCCAAACACTCCGCCGCTTTTCTCAGAAGCGCCTCGCGGTTTACCAGAGGTTTCATCGTAACTACGCATCCCTGCCCTCTGATTTTTATTTTGTGTTTGAATTCATTGATTTTTTCCAATTCCCTGACTACCTCCGAATCTACAATATAAGTTTCTAAAAGTAAGTCTGTCTTATCATCCTCCGATGTAAAATGTACATTTCCAAAATCAGAATATATCTGCACCAGCTCATCTCTATGGTAAAGATATTTGAACACATCCCTGACATGCTCATAATCATTTCCAGAATGTATCATTCCGGAAAAAAGATTCATATTTTCCGCGCCTACCGCTTTGCCAATGTTATTGACCCGTTCATCCCAAAGCGTACCGTCAAGATCATAAACAAATGTCGCCCTTGTATCTTTCACATCAAAATAATCTTTCATTATCAGGCTTATTAGCCTAACAGGATTGTGTTTTGCTTTCTCACCCCCGATATGGCCTGAAATACATCTGATCCCGGAAACCTGATTTATCCCAGGCATCGCATCCTCATTAACAACAGCCGTTATATCTTCAACAGGAATATATCTCCCTAGAATTTCAATAATACCGTCGGCTGATATGCCTTTCATATCACGATCCTCTACATTGTTTATCACCACATACTTTTTTGCTCTGGACGCCGCAAGTAACCTGCGCAGTCCTGAATGCATATAAGAGGGAATAAGCGATGACCATTGTGTACCTGAACTGAAAATCATAATATCAGCCTTTTCAACAATATCCTTAATACTCCGGACTTTAGTTAAATCGGTTTCTTCATCAACTGTCGGGACATACTCCTTTCCATCTTTAAGCAGCATGACCGATTCAATTTTATCGTCAGGATTGTCCCATTCGACAATCTCTCCCTCATCTGCAATGATATGCCCGGATTCCGTTTTAGCCTCAAGGTATAAGTTTACATCAGAAATAAGATGAACATTATCCTTAATACCCAGTACCGCCGCCATATCCTTTCCAGCCAGCCTAAGCGAATTGCCGTTCATTGCCGCCGCCGAAGAATAAAATACGTTAGCTATAGAAAAGTCGTCAAACCGGACATTTCCTACCGTCTTCCTCCATACATTATTACGTATATTTTCAAAGAAAAAAAAGTCCAAAAGACTCTTAAGATAGTATGTATCCTTGTCCCCAACCGCATCCCTGCTCTTTTCCAGCAATTCACACCCCTTGTTATAATAATTCTCTTTGGAGGCCGCATCCATCCTAAGATTAAACATCCTGTAAATCACCGACTCCCTGCTTGAAAAATCCTTTAACTCGGCGCTGTGCTGTATTTTAAACTGTGTCATATGATTTTTTCTTAAATCGCTAGGGCCAAGGATTTTAGAATCGAATACTTTTCGGCAAAAGCCTGTCGACTTTCCATTATCATAAGCATTAATAATAATATCAAGATTATAATTATCATTTCCGTAAATGGCGGAAAAGCCTTCCTGAATAGCAATGCTGCCGGTTCCTCCGCTGAAAACCACAATATTATACATGTTTCCGGCTCACCTCCCTATCGATATTTTTATATTTTCCAACTCTTCATGAGTATTAAACGACAAAACTTTACCCGCCGGAATCCGGACACATTTTGCACTTTCGTAACCCGCCTTTTTCAGATATTCAAATGAATAAAGAAGCCTCATCTCATTAATATCTGCAGTACTCTCATCATTATTGTATGGAATCTGCAAAGCCAAACGGTACTCGTCCAAATATTGCCGTGCAAATTCAAAATCCAACAAAAACAGTGATTGGTCATGCAATCCGTATTCAATGTTCCCTTCTTCACGCGCAAAATGTGATTTAATAATCCTGTCATTCTCATCCGTTTCAAACCAGGCGTAAGGATGTGCATCCACTGCGCAAGCTACGGCCACCTGCGCAGTATCCGCATACTTTATAAGCCAAAGAAACGGGCTGGAATCAACAAAAACCGCGTCCCCCCAGCATACCATAATTTTCTTCAATCCTGATTCCTTTGCCTTTATGATATCAAGGCACTTCAATAAAGAATGGGCGTCTCCCTGCCCGGTAGATATAGCAAAAATCTCGCATCCCGCTGTGGAATCATGGAACTTTTCATAGGTTTGGTTGTTTACGCCAACATATATCTTATCAAATATTTCGCCTGATTTTTCTATTGTATGGGCGAGACTGGTCTTGCCCCCCAAATCACAAAACGCCTTCGGGAATCCTCCAAACCTTGAAGATTTTCCTGATGCAACAATTAATAAAACATTCATATTTCCACCCCTTATCACCGCCTCATATTTTTTACGAGGGAGATTATTTTTCCTCTGGCGCAAACTATAGCCGCAAAAATAATTACCATAGTCATGTAGCGAATCATAATATACCTATATAGAAACAGTGACAGCAGCATGACGCCAATTCCCGCTGCGCTTACCCAAAAGATTAGTCTAATGTTGTATATCCCTTTAATCTCCGGATGCTTTTTCACAATTCCGGCAAAAAATACATAATGTGCAGCCATCAACAATATATAACCCAATACAGTTGTGTAACCTGCGGCGTAGTATCCATAGCTCTTAATGAAAATATAGTTTAAAATGACATTTATCACCGCCGCCATCCCTGATGCCGCCACGGCAAAGGATGTCTTCTCATAATAAAATTCAACCGTACTGAATATGACATAACCAAACATAAAGAAGACTGACAGAGAAATCGGTGGAATAATCCATATTGCATCCAGATATTCTTTCGTGGCAAAAATCTTAATAAGTTCCGGGCCGGTCAGCATCATAAAAGAACAAAAAACCAGAACCAATACAATCATCATATTGACAGTTTTTCTGACAGATTTACAATCGCCGCTTTTTATACCTTTATAAGTAAAAGGAACTAAAGTATTATTTATGGCATTCGTGAGCATTGTCATTATCATGGAAAGCGTATACGCAAGGCTATATATCGCCGTTTCCGATTCCCCAACCATTCTGCTGATCATGACACGGTCCGCCTGATTTAATATCTTCATCGCTAGGTAATGCGGTATTAACGGTACGCTTATTTTTAGAGCGAATTTCCAATATTTTGTAATATACTGTAATCCTGCTTCTTTTACGAGCTTTGCATATATTACAATACCAACAACAACAGAAATAAATACTCCTGAAGCTACTCTCGCTTCATATTTCTGCGGAAAAATCATTACTGAACAAACGCCAGCCACAAGCGTAAGCGCCGACATAGAAAGTGTTACGGCAGTCAATTTCTTATATGAATAACTGTATCTTTCCCTTACGGCCCAAAACATGAATGCAGGTTCGAAAAAAAATTGGAGAAACATGACGCACATCATCGGTGTTGTAATCCGAAACGTCTGATTCCAAAACCCAAAGGAACAAATATATATCATGAACAAAAATATCGTTGTAAAACCGGAAAGAGACATTAATGAAAGTGTTGTTTTACTCTGGTCATCCGGATATTTTACCAAGATATTATTGTATGAAACGGAAGACATATTTAATGTTGCAAAAACATACAGTAATTCATACCATGAATAATATGTCATACACTTACCATACTGAGCAGAAGACATTAACCTGACAAAAACCGGTGTGCTGATTAAAGAAAAACCTTTCTGTAAAATGTTACATATAAAAAACCATAAAGATGCTTTGAAGGGCAGCGATAATTCTTTATAATACAGCTGTATCCCCGCCCATTTTTGTCTAATCATCTATTTACTCCCGCCTTCTATGTATTAAGACATCTACCATATCATTCGCCTTATGTATCTCTTATAATAAAGATAAAGGCTCGATTTTAAATTATTCAGATGAGCCGTTATTTCAGCTGCCTTCCATCTTTTTTTGCGGCTTTATCAAACCCATATTCTTCTAACAAATTCTCTGTTAATCTGCAATATCGATTCATGATTGAACACATTTCCATATAAGAAACAAACCGCATATCAATCTGATAGTGCGCCGTCTCGGTATCGCTCATCATATAATATTTATAGTCGAGAATTCTTTTTGCAAAATACTTTCCTATATAAATTGCCGTATCTATGCGCTGAGTTCTGCTTAACCCATAATCATTTTCTGCAAATACCTGATTAAAAACATCCTTGACGTTGACATAAGAAATTTCCGGATAAAAATACAAAGTCTTTGTAGTATTTGATCCGCTTCTTGTATTTTTAAGATATTCCGGAGGCCTTTGATTCCAACATCCATAATCATATATTGCAGAATCTCCATATTGCAGCATATCGCGCATCAGATATGAGTAAGTATACTGGTCCGCCAAGTAACTAAAATAATGTTCTTTTTTTAATTTTCCTCTCAATAGCTCTCCGTTAAAGACCATTCCCGACGGATGATGCGTACACTGTTGATGGAGGAGTGACTCGAATCCTTTTCGGTAAAAACTGCAAGTATTGCGCGTATCTTTCTTCTTTTGCGTTACATGAACAAACGCTAATTGCCTGTCCTCCAAAAAACTAATAAAGGCTCTTATTTTATCAGGATATGCAATTTCCCGGTCGTTAAAATAAAATATATACTTTCCGCTTCCATTAAAAATCGCTTGTATCATATTCTGCAGCGCAGGCAGCGGCGCCTCATTTGTATAAACTTTTAACCTCCTGTCATTTACTTTACTTAATTCATATAAAGTCTCGTCAGTCGAACAGTTATCCGTGATAACAATCTCTATATTGTCTCTATCAATAGATAAAATTGAATCTACCAATTCAACTAACTGTGTTTTACGATTATATGTTGGTATACAAAACGATACCAATATATCATTCTTCATTTTTTATCTCCGCATTTGAAATATTTATGGCTTCTATTCGCAGGTAATTGTAAATATTCTCCAAGTTTCAAGTCCCATTCAGGTGGTATAAACGCCCCGAACCCACAAGCAGGATATAAAGTAAGTTCACCGAAATAGATCTGTCCTGCAATATCATACAAATCCACACGTATAAAAGGGTATCCTGCCGAAAGTTTTTCGGCTAATCGGATCATATCGTTAATATTCGGCGGAATCTCAAGATTCTTCGAAAAATCCGGCGGAAATTCCTTCTCTCCAAATTTCAGTAATTTTTTTTCCGTACTATAATAATTTGCTCTATGATTTGTGAACCGGTCAAAATCAATTTTGAAGCATCTAACTTTTCCATGAAAACAAAAAAATTTGTAATCCCGAAGCTCGTCCGCAATTTGATTATCCTCCGCATCTGCCAAATACTTTTCAGCAATAATTCTGGGTTTTATATTTTTGTACGGCCATTCCCTCCCCGCCCAGTAGTAATTACGCTTCAGACTTTTTTCTATTTTGGACTTTGCAGCCGGTTTATCAAACTTATCTTTATCATTACAGATCACGATTCCGCCGCTGTCATGCGTACACTTTAAAACAAATTTTTCGGGAAGTTCATCAAAATTAATCTCATCAAAACGAGTCCATACGCCCAATGTCGGAATTATATGCTGTCTACCGATTATATTTGCGACATATTCCTTTGCGTCACACTTATCGGCCATTCGTGTATACTCCGGATTACGGTCATATAACTTTAACCACTGCAGCTTTTCATTAAAGGTTTTCGGATTTTTCAGATTTACCCCCCCCCCCTAATCTTCTATAATATAATAACCGTAAATAAATTGAATCCGGTATACATCTTTTAAGCATTTCCATAAGCATATTCCATCGCCCCTCCCCCAAATTTCTATTTTAATATTCGTATTTATGCTTTAATTTCAAAATTTTATTATTTAAAACGCCGAAAACAACCAATCTTCCTTCTTTTGACAGCATAAATGTTATGATACCCGCTGCAAAAAAAGAAAAATATTTTTTTTCTGCCAAAAATAGCTTCAATTTAGCTGAACTCTGATAATATTTTTGTAATCCTGCTCTCTTTTTTTCTCCCTCTATGCTATTTAAGAATTCATCAAATTCCTTCAGCGAACTCTTTTTCCCATTCCGATAGTTTTGTCTTACATAGTATTGGATAGTTTTCTGTAAAACTTTTTTCTTTGAAGAAATCCCCGCTCCGTTTATCCGATATCTCAGTTTTGGCTCTTTTACATTTCCTAACTTCTTATTCTCTAAAGCGATTCTGGTTAAAAATTCATAATCCTGCGCTGCCGGAAATTTCTGATACATGCCGGAATTAATATATACCTCTCTTCTCACCATCCAGGTCGGATGCGGGATTGCACTGTCGGCTTTTAAATATTTTTTTATGATATTGTCCGCTGTCGGATAATTTGTCCCTGCGCTATTTAAAAGCTTTCCCTGCTCATCAATATCACAAATATTACATCCTACTAAATCCAATTCCTTATCCAAAAGAAGATTAAGTTCACTCTCGAGGCGGTCCGGCTCCGAAATATCATCTGCATCCATTCTTGCTATATACTCTCCATGTGATAACATAATTGCCTTATTGAGGCTTTCCGCCAATCCGCAGTTTTTTTCATTTACCGAAATGATTATGCGGTTATCCTTATTTTCCAAATCTCTCAGATATGAAATAATGCTTTTATTCTCCGGGTCATCTGCTATGATAATAAATTCAATATCCTGATATGTCTGATTCATAATAGAATCTACGGCGCATCTGATATATTCAATCGGCTCTCTAAACGTACTCATAATTACACTGATCATTACTATTTCATCCCTTTATCAAATTCTCTGCTCATTTTGGCGTTTCCATCAGACTTTTACCTGAATACCTGACCGGCAGGGCCGTATCAATAAAAGAAATTGAAAACGTCAATGCGATGTACTCATAATAGACGTCTCCTTTATATTCAAACGCTAAAAACGATCCAAACATAAGAATCCACATAAGCATATTTTTCTTTTTCATATCTAATAGGGAATAAAATGTTACCCCATAAGAAATAACCGCCCCTACAATCCCCCAGAATAAAATATTTCTCATAATTCCGGAATCCGTCATTGTATAGTAATGGTTGCCTTGCGTAAAATACCCGTCTCCATATAAAATAGTCTTCCATTCTGGCATAAAAACCATTTCAAGCGTCGTATTAAAGGAAGCGTTATTGAATTCTCCTTTGGTAATCAGATTAATAATCGGTGTCGCCATCCATGTATACCACTCTGAAAAAAGCGGATGATTTCTTAAAAGATAGATGAAAAATACCAATACTACAGCAATAACTATGAATTGCAATATTCGGAAAAAATGTTTTCGATTCCACACCAAAACAGCAATCAGGCTTGTTATAATTGATATAACTAATCCTGACCGGCCGTAAAACATATTTCCTAAGAAACATAGTACATATGATATTAGAAAAATACTTCTCTTTAGCTGGAGTTCTTCTTTACATGCATAATACATATAAAGCAAAAAGATACAGCACCATGTACAATGCAGCGTCATTCTGTATCCTGCAAACCCTTGCCAGCCGATTCGGAACGTATAGCCATAAGACTCAAGAAGTGTCTCAGATTCAATTGTTTCCGCAAATACCGAAAACCATATTGACTTTAATCCGGGAGCAAAAACAATCAGTATTGTTCCAATAACAAAGACTACATGTGTTAATATGTAATAATACATAAAATGTTCTACACCTGTATGCTCCCTATACTTTTTCACCAACACCATAGCCAAAAATAAATAGACTGCCAGCTTTCGGAAAACGAATGTCGAAACCTTTACATAACTGTAGTCTCCCGTATTATGGAGCGTCGGGTATAAAACGCTTAAAAATAAAAGCAACACTAAACATCCGATAATAAATAACTGTTTTCCGGAAATTTTTCTCAAAAGTTTAAAGTTAAAAGCAACATATACAAATGGTATTCCATACTGATAAACATAAGATAAAATAACCCACTCTTTAAACATTACAGGATAAACAAATACGCAGAATAGAATCAATATCGGTATAGAAGTTTTCTCATATTTCATCCCCACAAATCCTTTCTGCAGACAACATATTAAATATTCTTTCAGAATTTTTAATATCCCAATACTTAAATATCCTTCGGTGTTCCTCTAAGAATTCTTCCGAGGGTTCAAAGCGATGCATAATCTGTTTTTCCAGTTCTCCCATCACACCCTCACAGTCTTCAAAGGTCTTACCAAAAGCATTGTTATGATAGTCAAAGTATCCATCCCCATACTGGTAATTCCGATATTTTTCTTCATCAAACTGGTAGAAAATCACCGGCTTTTTCATATATACCATATCAAAAAATACACTTGAATAATCCGTAATTAATAAAGCTGATGTTTTTAGCAGCTCTTGAATATCATACCGTTCCCATGAGGCAATTGTTATCGGGGTCTTTACCTGACTAAATGCGTGAAGATTCTTCTGCATATTCCTATGGGGATAAAAAATAACCTCAAGCTTATACTTCTCAATCATCCCTGCCATTTTAGGATTATCCAATACTTCAAGCCACTTTTTTAGATAATCCGATGTCTCAAAATTACAATCTATATCTTTATGCTTTTTTGAATTGATATTAAACCAGTACCTCCATGTCGGCATTATCAATACCCGATTAGGCATCACTGCTATATCATGTAATGCATCATGTCTGGGCATGCCAGTCAGAGTAACCGTTCCTTTCGGATATCCAAAATTCTCTTCCAGATAATCATATTCAGGTATTGTCGAAACAATAAACTTGTCAATTTGGGAACACTCTGCATATAACCACCGCAAATTATTAATAATAATTCCATGCTGCAAAAATATATTCCGCCGCTTAATTATTCCATTCAGCTCCATAAATGCACACAAAGCGGCATTCGGCTTCCCGCCTTTCTGAGAACTAATATTATACTCGCACAAAAAATAGGCCAGCCAATGCTGAATGCTGCCGTATTCGATTACATTCCCCAGCTCCTTTACCTTTTCATAGTCCACAGAACTTTTCTTAATGGCATAGAAACATTTCTGGCTTTTTTGGTTCCTACACATATACCGGAAAAAATGATAACCGTTATCCCGTGCTTCGCTAGGTTCCTCACAGACTAACCAGCCGCCTTCATACTTATTTTTATAAAATGGTTTCATTATAAGTGCAGCCGTCATCGGGAATACTGCCAAATAATCCTGTAGCTTTACATCTCTTAACTTATCCAGAACATAGCTAACGCTTATCATTCTTATCCTCCGCCGCTTCTTTAATATCACCGCCCTGCTACAAAAGCGCCTGATATTTCTCAATTACTTTATGTATACTCTCCGGCACCGGCCCATCTACAACCAGAACTATTTCATTTGGTCTCACTGTCTGATTGATAATACTGGAAAGAGCCTTATCAAACCATCCTGCATTGTCTTTTTCATATACAGACATCGCCACAGAAAAAGGAGGAAACTTCTTGCCTTCACTGCAAACTGTCTTCCAATTTTCTGTTTCATTTTTTATTAATATCTTTTTTTCTTCTTCGCTGACTCTGGCCCGAAAAAATTTAAAAAGCCTAGTTCTTAACCTTTTTCCGACCGCCATTTCTCCCACAAACCGAATCAATACATTGTATACATACTGCGGCACAGTAATAATATTTTTTTGCAGCATATACTTCTGCAGCCTATATTCGCTTAGGAAATACTTCATGCCCCCTCTTCTGGCAGACATTGCGTCACCGACTCTGACATTTACAAGAACATCCGGCACATTTTCAAATCTGCAATTTTTCCGCATCATTCGAAGCCAGAGATAGTAATCTTCTTCACAATACCAATCCTTATATCCGCCTGCTTTTTCCACATCTGACTTTCTAAACATGACGGTCATCTGATTAAAAGGACATCTCTTTTTCATAAAATTACATATACTTTTATGGTCATAGGGAACCTTTCGTATTCCTGAAATATTGTCTGTCGTGCCGATAAATTCTGCAATCTGGCCGCCCACTACGCTAAGCTCTTTATCCTCCATAAATCTATATAATTGTTTTTCAAACCTTGTAGGCAAACAAATGTCATCTGCATCCATAACGGCCACAAGACTATTTTTACAGTTTTTTATCGATGCCCTTCTCGCCATTCCGTGACCTACATTATTTCTTATGGATATCACATTAAAAGCGATTGTATCTGTCATAACTATCTTTCCTTTCTAGGACTATCTTCCGTGCTATCAGAAATGCCTCTGTGCTCTGATAATCTCCTCCATCTTTAAGACGCCTAAAACATGATGTATAACTCTGCCACTGTCATATTTCTTTATCTCATTTCTGAATATGTAAAGAATCTTCACAGCAAATCCTATAGGAAAACGATATCTTATATGCAATTTGCAGAACGCCTTCCGAAAGCAAAAATATTTCTCCAAATAATCCTGAAAATTTGTTTCATGCTGGATCGGCCGGGAACCGTCGCAAATATAATGCCCCTGCTTCAAGTCGTTTTCAAAATCCGCCAAAATACATGCAATAAGCGCTGCATTAACCGCCTGTCTTTCACATTTCGGATAAGCCTTTATAACCCTAAATTCACTATAATCCTCATATTTCTCAAGATAAGCAAAACCACAGAGTTTCCCCGTCTTGTCAAATGCGCCATATACGGCAAACTGCCTGTCCCAGTTAGGTATCTTCCGGCACATCTCTTCTGAATCCACCTCACAGCGATACTTTTGCGGATATCCTTTCGCCGCTTCTGTCAGAATATCCACAATCTGGTTCACGTAATCCCCCGCCGCAATCCGACGGCACGTAAAATTCCGGCATCCTTTTACAATTTCGTATCTTCTTTTTGCTTTCAACGCCTGAATATCAAAAACTTCATCCTTAATGCAATACCAAAATGATGTTTCATAACCACAGTCAAACTCCGAAGTCCATCTTGCGAACAACGGAATCCCCCTGCCAGATTTCCAGATCGTACCATCCTTAACAGGTTGCATATTAACGGCTCCGTGCGGAGCACAATCAGGAATCATTGCATGATTATAATACTTCCATCCATTTCTCATTAATTGCTCTCCAATATTTTCTTAGCCATGTTTTGCTTTTCCCGATACTCTTCTTCACTGACTTTCCCAATCCGCAGCAGGTAATCTCCAAAGTCCTCCGCAGTAGCCATATTTCTTCCTGTAACGCCCTCTTTTCTGATAAACGCCTTCCCTACCGTAGAAAGAATAATCCTTACATCCTCTAAAAAACCAATTTTTTTAATGTATTTCAAATCCCAATCAAGTTTCGCTTCCCATCCGATTTCATTCCTGCCATTAATCTGGGCAAGGCCGGACAATCCCGGTTTTGCCGTATGGCGCATCCGCTGCCTGTTCGTCATGAACACCAGATCCCTGACAAGCTGAGGCCTTGGTCCGACTACGCTCATTGTTCCATTCAAAATATTAAACACTTCCGGAAGTTCGTCCAGACTTGTACTTCTAAGCCAGCTGCCAAACTTCGTCAGCCGCAAATCGTCCGGTAACAATTCACCTGTCCGGACATCCCGCTCATCCGTCATTGTACGGAACTTATACATCTTAAAAATGGTTTCTTTACCATCAACAGCCATCCCAGGCCGTTTCTGTGTAAATAGAACCGGACTTCCAAGCTTTCGTTTCACCAACACAGCAACTCCTATATATAGCGGAAAAAAGCACACAATAGCTCCCACAGCACATAGAATATCAAAGCATCTCTTCACATATTTCTCATAAAAACTCTTTCTTCTATCTGATAGTTCTTTCATATCACAGCTTCCGGCAATGCCTGTATTCTTCTTCATCTCTTTTTGTAATCCTCATTCAAAGCATGCCCTGACAATCCGGATAATCTCCTCCTGCTGCCCTGCCGTCATTTTGGGGTCGCTTGGAAGGCAAAGGCCTCTCTTAAAAATATCCTCCCCGACAACCGATATATCTCCTGCAATATATGCATTACTTCTTGCCCTCCCGTTCCCCTCTCTTACCACGAACGGATTAAGTCTGTAAATCGGCTGCATGTGCATAGGTTTCCATATCGGACGCCCTTCGGCATTTATCGAGGCAATTGCTTTAAGTATTTCCATCGGACAGCTTTTCCCTTCTTCTGCCACATACACCGCTTCCTGTTCGCCGCACACAGTCTTGCACATTGCCTCAGAATCGATCAACATGCAGCTCAGCCAATAGTTCGGTTCACAGCAGCTTGGAATTGGATTCATAGATACCGGAATCCCTTCCAGCCCATCCTTATATCGTATATAAATATCCTTTTTCAGTTTTATATGTTCTCCGAGATGTGGAAACTGCCCTCTGATTACGCCGGCAATGACGTTGCTCATTCGGTAATTGTACCCAATCTCTTCATGCTGATACCACGCAGCATTTTCACGGCTTTGCGTAGACCATTTTCTTACTTTATCCGCCGCCTCCAAATCATTCGTCAGGAAACATCCCCCCGCGGATCCGGTAATAATTTTATTGCCGTTAAAACTTATCGCATTGTACTTGCCAAATGTTCCGGTCTGTCTCCCCTTATATACGGCGCCAAGAGATTCCGCAGCGTCTTCCACAAGAATTGCATGATGTTCATCTATAATTTTCTGTATTTCATCTATGCGGCCCGGCGTACCATAAAGATGTGCCATAACAACTATCCTTACATCCGGATAAATCTCAAACGCCTTCTTAAGACTTAACGGATCCATATTCCAACTGTCATACTCTGTGTCTATGAATATGGGAATCCCCCCTTCATAAACCACTGGATTCACCGTTGCATTAAATGTCATATCAGAGCAAAATACATATCTGCCCTCTAAAGTTCCGCGGCTTCCCACCGGCAATCCGTATGCCTCAATACCGGCTAAGCGTATGGCAAGATGTAATGAAGCAGTACCGGCAGACAAGGCCACAGCATACTTTACGCCCACTGTTTCAGCAGCCATCCGCTCCACTTCATTAATGTTGTCTCCAACCGTAGACATCCAATTAGAGGAATATGCTTCTGTCATATATTCGTATTCCTCACCATGCATAGTCGGTGAGGAGAGCCACACTTTGGACTCAAATGGTTTAAAATTATGCTTTTTCGGATTAAACATTTGTGTTTGTCTCCCTTTTATTTATCTTTTATGTTTCAACTCTTCTCCACTATCTCCAATCCTGCCGGAAGGTATCGTATATTCTCACCTTTCGGCGTACGCAGCCTTACCATTCGCTTATGCCTGTCAATCTTATCGATCAGTCTCTCCATTCCTGTCAATGGACCGTCGGTAATCGTGGTAACTCCTTGCCGGATTACACCCTTTGACATTTTCAGATGATATTTTTTTCCGCATATACGCCTTAAAAAATTCTCCTCATCCTGACTTATTGGGCTAAATTCCCTGCCCGGACCCAGCAGGCTCCGATTCCTAATTTCTTCTTCCAGCAATACTCCATCATTACTTTCCAGAATTATATATGAAGGGAATAATACCTTCTGTTCCATATGCCAGGCCCCTTCATAGCGCCGCATCCTGTCATATGTCAGGACAAATATATCTTTCATTGCGGTTTTTGGCACTTGTTCTTTGCATAAAGCAAGCATTTCCAATTCTCCCTGCCCACAGCAGTCCATTAAATACCAGATAAATACCCCTCCACATTCGTAGAGTAATCTACTCTACGAAAATGTTAAGACCATCTCCCTCAGTATTTGTTATATATTGTATGAAAATATATGATATACCGGCAAAAAAAACAGAATAGAGTGACTATAGCAATACAATTACCTTCCAAATATGCGCCAAATTTTAGTAAACGTAAATTAGGTATTGATTTCTTAGATTTAGATGGTTATAATAAATGTGCTATAAAAAGAAAAATCGCAGAGTAGATTACTCTGCGAAAATTTATAAAAAATGTTCGGCAACTTCTCTTTCATCGAAGTCATTTTCCTCTCTAGTTTATCCTACAATCATTGAGCCCCTACTCCCGCAAACGTTTCACGACAACCCTTTATGGTATCACATTCTAGGTATTCATCGCTCACTTTCATGAGCTCAAGCTCCACCGCCTCCTCACATACAAAAAGGCGACGGGAAATTGTCTAAATTCTCCCATCGCCATAACTTACAAGACTTTACTTAAAAACTTCTCTTCTTCCTATACACCAAGACACAGCCCATCATTCCCATACTTGCCGTCAAGCACAACAATAACATACCTGTATCAGCCAAATCACCTGTCTTAGGCGCTGCCTTAGTATTCGCTGATTTCTGCTCTTCCTTATTCGGCGCTGCCGGTTTATTCCCAGTATTTCCACCGCCCTGCGGCTTTTCCTGCCATGCGACCATAATCGGAGATAAGCCGTTTACCGTAAACCGGATACCGTCCTCAGCCTTATCAACCGTCGGATACTCAATCGTTCCTGCCTTGTGTCCATTCATACTGTGAGTAAACATATGCGCTGCTGCAAAATCAAATTTTTCCTTCGACGTCCCATTTGGATATGGCAGCGTAACCTCCAACCCATTTTTCGGGAAATTGTCTGCGTCAACTTTCTCCCATGCTTTAGAAGCTTCATTGTAAAACTGAAGTTCTACATCATAAATCTGCACATTATCTTTATTCTCATACTTAACCTGTGCATAAAGCCCGTCAGCCATTACCTTTGAAATCGCCTCTTCCGTATCAAGCTTCGTGCCGTTAATCTCGACCTTCTTCAACTCTTCCGGAATATCCCGAATCCCCGGCTGGCTCACAACCCTTACTTCTCTGCCGTCCTCTGTCTTATCCGGCAGCACTGTAACCATCTTTGTGTCTGTATAATCCTTGCCTTCAAAGGACACCGACGCCGTGTAGGTTACCACATTCCCATTCTTCTTCGTTGTTACTTCAACCGCCGGCTTCTGTGTATCATCACATACACTGCATGTAAATACTGCTTCTGCGGATTTATAATCTCCGCTCCATTCAAACACCGGATTGCCATATTTGTGTCCTAATGCCGGAATAACCTCATTCTTTACTTCCTTACACTTTGGCTCAAAACATGCAATCTGCTTTTCGCCTGCTTCCGTACAAGTTGCTTCCTTCAAAATGGTCTCGGCCCCATTAAAAGCATGTTCATGGGTTTCGGAAAGTTTCTTAATTACTTCCGTTTCTTCAATCTGGCATCTGGAGCAACTATGTACTTGCTTTCCTTCCGTGTCCCAAGTCGCCTCAATCTCAACCTTCCATTCGCCCCAATCATGTCCTAATGCAGGAATCGTAGATTTCTGGACAGCGTCGCAATTCGGCGCGTCGATACAGGCAACCTGCTTTTCGCCTGCTTCCGTACAAGTTGCTTCTTTTAAAACATTTTCTGTCCCGGTAAAGGAATGTTTATGTCCGGATGAGAGACTTGCAATCGGACGGCTCTCCAAAAAATCACATCTGGAACAGGACCGCTCCTCTTTTCCTTCCGTATCCCATGTCGCCTCAGTGATTACTTTCCAGTCGCTTAAATCATGGCCTAACGCCGGAACTGTCTTTACCTCCGCTACAACGGTTTTACAAACTTTGCAGACCTTACCTTCCGTGGCTCCTGCCTTCGTACAGGTGGCCTCTACGGCAGGCGTAACCTGCAGTATCTGTAAAGAAACCAGAGAAGAA
>BLMJ01000058.1 GCA_011960625.1 Lachnospiraceae bacterium
GTACAATTCTCACCGTCGCAGGTGTCCCACTGATGGCCGCCGACAGTAGTAGGGCGGAGACGGCCGTTGTCCTTGATTTTTCTGACCATAGCCCCAAGTGTGTCCAGATGAGCCGACAAAACCAGCGGTTTACCGGTTCCGCCGAGAGTAACTATAACGTTTCCTTTGTTTGAACACTCCGGCTGGTATCCAAGGTCACGCAATTTTCCCATTACGTGGTCTGTAATCCTTTGGGTATATCCGGAGGGACTTGGAATGGATGTAAGCGTCGACAATTGTTCCAAAATATAGTCTTTCATTTAAAATCCCCCTTTATAGATTTGAAATTATAGTATTTACTATAATATATCTATTCTAGGAAATATGCAAGACCTGTTGCGAAAAAATTTAAAAAATAGTATAATTTTTTTATTATGAGAAGGAGTTGTATACAGAATATATGGAAATGGATATCATCATGCAGATCGAGAAGCATTATCTATCTATGACGAAGAAACAGAGGCAGGTTGCAGACTATATCAAAGAAAATATTGACACCATGTCGTTTATTACCCTGAAGGAGATGAGCAAGGAGTTGGGAATCACAGAGATTACGATTCTGAATGCGTGCAAGGTTCTGGGGTATAACAGTTTCAATGAGGTGAAGTATGAGGTGCGTAAGTATATTAATGTCAATCGGAGGATGGCATTGTACCGCCAGAATGATTTCTTTAATATATCTTTGCCAGAGTACGAACTAAGTGATAAGGAACGTCTGCTGACAGAAATATGTATGGAAGAGAGAGGGCTTATGGACGAATATGCCAGGAACTTTGACAGCCGGCATATTATGGAAGCTGCAAGGCTTTTTCTTGAATATTCTAAGATTATTCTATGTGGGAGGGGAATGTCTCATATCCTTTGTCAGTGGCTGGCCTCCGATCTTGCCGGGGTGCAGATTCCTTCCATGATAACCAATCCGGAGCTGAATGAGAGTGTTTTTGCAACGCTTCCGGCTATTAAGGCAGACACCCTGCTGGTGGCGGTTTCATTTCCAGATTACTATTTTATGACAGAACAGATTGCCAGATATGCAAAAAAGAAGGGGGCGAGGGTACTTAGCATCACGGACAGCCCGGAGGCGGAGGTGGCCCAATATGCGGACATGCTGCTGACGGTTCGAAGCACGACAAGAATGTTTATGAATACTGCGTCTGCTCCCATGGCGCTGATTAATCTTTTGGTATCGGCAATTAAAATTGAAAGCGGCGTTGGCGAAGGAAGTATTGGAAAGGAATTTGGAAAGCTTTTTGTCTGATATTGGGCTTTTTCCAAGGAATAGTATGTCTGCTATAGTAAAAAGAAATGAGAATAGATTGTTTGAGTAAAATTTAACAAATATTAGATTGTAAAAATATGCAACTTGTACAAAGTTGCATATTTTTTTGAATATCTATATTCAAAA
>BLMJ01000059.1 GCA_011960625.1 Lachnospiraceae bacterium
GCGCATAATTATAAAGGCAGGTAAGGTACATCACTCCGTTTTCCACCTCAATGACATTCATATCGTCAAACAGAAGCATCCCGTCCTTTGGGTTGGTTTCCACTCCAAGAGCCAGTGACTCACTGGATCCATAGAAATTGACCACCTGTGTCCGGAATATCTTTTCCAGATAGATGCGTAAGTTTGTTCCCAACGGTTCTCCACAGGAAATTACCCTTTCCGCATCCAGACTGACTTCCCCATTCTCCATCAGCTGTGCCAGAATTTTGATAGCAGACGGATAGCCTATAACGATATTGGGCTTAAACGCTTTCAGTTGGCTGATCCATTCTGTGACCGGCGTTTTGATGTCCAGATAGAGCTGGCTGACGCCGACTCCACGGGTCCCGTCTCCCACCGCCATAGCGCCTCCATATCTCCCGTCTGTGGCCGCTATATAGACAATTCTGGGACGTTTCATCAGGAGTCTCAAAATCTGCGGCATGGACATTCCCCAAAGAGCCGCCCGGATGATACCCAGAAGCATCTGGCTCCAGGCATCCCCATCATATACAAAGTATCCGGGTTTCCCGGTGCTGCCGGAGGAATGAACCACATGGTACTTTCCCTGATAAGGTTTCCTGTCTGCCGCTTCCCCCGCATCAAATTCCCGCAGGTTTTCCTGTTTTAAATCCGGCACTGTGACCAGTTCATCAAAATGCTCCAGAAGTGCCTGTTTGTCAATGGTGGGGAAGCAGGAAAGGGGCAGCGTATCCAACTGTTCTTCCGTAATTCCTGCACGTTCAAAGGCCGTCCGGTAATAAACGGAATGTTCCCATGCGTATCTGAGAAGTTTCCGCAATTTTCCATCCTGCAGGGAACGCATCTTATCAGCGCTTAATTTCACATTCTTTTTCAGTCTGTATAAATCTGTTAAAGTCTTTAAATAATTCATTTTCGTCCTCCTCGTCAAGATTGTTGCATGGCTCACCTATTCAACCGAAATGACATATGCCGTTTTATAATTTTCCCTGTGGTAATAAATCAGTTCCTTTGTTTCCTGATTCATCACAATACTCCATTCGGTGGTTTCAAGAGGACACTCGGAATCCGTTTCACTACTTCCTCGTGAACGCATCCCACCCTGCGGGATGCGTTCAAACTCGCCAAAATTATCTTTGCTCACGCTGTCCAGTACATTCCGTACCTCTACCTCCGTCATCTCCCTGTGTTCTTCCAATGTCTGGGTAAGGATTTCATACCGGGTATGAGACTGGGCGGTTCCTATTCCCTGCTTCTCCCCCGAAGCCAGATAAAAGTTAGTGACAACAGGCGTCTTGGTGACAATCATTTCATGATCCACATATTCTACTGCCACGCTCCGGCCGTCCGCATCTGCCAGAGCCAGATGCACCATCATTCCCATGGAGCTGTGAAAATCATATTGCCGCAGCAGCTCCAGCGCTTCTTCCACATTGGCCGCTTTGTCAAGCAATAACCGGATTGCCGTGGTAGTAGTAAGGTCAGGCTTTTCCGTATCCTGATCGATACTTGCGGAGTCCTGGATCATATTCACAGAAACCGCCAACCCCTTTTCGTTCATTCCATCCAGTGGCGCATACAGGGAAACAACCGCCTGCATCTGATCCGGTAATTCTGAAAGGTCAAGTCCTCCAGCCCGGATGAAATCCATATTGACGGTTGAAACAGAAGCGTATCCATTTTCCGGCCTAGCGCTGACAATCAACCCTCTGCACGCATTCCAGTCAAAATTCCTTCCGAACAGATATTCGCCGCCCCGGTTTTTCACTGACAGGGTACTGCATCCAAAAGGAGCTCCTTCCATATAGATTTCCTGTGCCAGCAGCGATGTGATATATGCCGCAACATCCGTGTCTGAACCAGCGCCTCCCTGTTCTAAAAATGTATCAAAGCCATAATCCCCTTCATATCGGACGGTTGACAGCCCTGCTTCCAGTTCTGTGATTTCAGAAGTTGGAGTGATCCGGACTGTATTCTCATCTTTGTTTCCTTTTTCATTCTCTTCTTCCGTTATTGTTTCTTCCTCTGTCCTGCTTTTCTGCACTTCTTCGCTATGGCTGTTTACCTTAGTCTGCTCACCGGAATATCTTCCGCATCCTGACAACAGGCACGATATGCCTAAAACTAAAAGCAGACCTATATAAAATCTTTTTTTCACTCCGGCTCCTTTCTGCACATCATTAGAAGAATCGCTTCTCTTGCGATTTTTCAGTGTGTAACTTAGAAGTTCTTTACACACTTTTCTCTCTGTGCCTGTAACTATAACTATAGCCACCCTAGATAACATGCTTCTAACAGAAAAATAAACAACTTCTAAATGAATTCTTGC
>BLMJ01000060.1 GCA_011960625.1 Lachnospiraceae bacterium
GCCCTTCTACGGTGAGAAGCTGGACGGACTTATGAATGCCAAAGCGAACTGCCTCAAACTGAAGGAACGACAGCTCCTTGGCACGCTGCGCCTCATCCGATAAGTTTTCCTTCATCTCTTTTTCGCAGGCCTTGTATTCTTTGTAAGCCTCCCGAACCTTTTTCCTGGCGTCAGCCGCTTCCTCCCTGGCAAAAGCGTCCACAATACCCAGATGGTTCTTCTTATACAGCAATGACTGGTGTTCATGCTGCCCATGGATATCAATCAAGATCTGAGCCGCCTCTTTGAGCAGTCCAATCTGAACCGTCTCCCCGTTAATACGGCTTACGCTTCTTCCCGCCATCAGACGCCGGCTTAAGAGCACGACTCCCTCCTCCGGATAGATGTCCAATTCCTTTAGTTTACGAACCTGCTGCTGGTTCTCCACCAGAAATGACAGCTCCACCAATCCGAAGTCCGCCCCCTGCCTCAAGATATCCTTTGAGTACCTTCCTCCAAGGGCAAGATTCACAGAGCCTAAGATAATCGATTTTCCCGCGCCGGTCTCACCGGTCATGATGTTAAGACCATCCGCAAACTCTACTTCAATCTCATCGATTAATGCCAGATTCTTCACATGTAAATTCTGTAACATACCGCCTCCTACAAGACTATCCTGCCAATCTTATCCATTACCTTTGCCGTATCCTCCACGCTTCGAATGGCGCACATGATCGTATCGTCCCCGGCGATACTCCCCACGACCTCACTCCACTTCATGGCGTCGATTGCCGCGCATACTGCCATCGCCATTCCGGATACCGTCTTAATAACCAGAATATTCTGTGCCATATCCATTGAAACAAATCCATCCTTGAGTACCCTAATATATTTTTCATTAAGAAAACTTTCGTTCTGATGTATCACGTAACGCTGTTTTCCGTTCTGTCCCGGAATCTTCGTAAGCTTCAGGTCCCGGATATCCCTGGACACGGTAGCCTGTGTGACGTTAAACCCCTCTCTGTGCAGATAATCCGCCAACTCTTCCTGGGTCTCAATATTGTTCTTGTGGATTAGTTCAATGATTTTCGCATGTCTGTTTCCCTTCATGGCGTCAATTTCCTTTCATCTTCCCGCGTAATGTTTCCAGAAAGCTGACCTTGCTCAGCTTTATCATCGTGGTGGAGGCGCCAGACCTTCGCACCATCACCTTGTCACCCGTCTTTAGGGAAACGGTATCCGCCCCGTCAAATGCAACATAGACTTCTTCCCTGGAACCATTACGCCCCGGACCAATCTCGATTACAATCTCATCCTCAGAAGACAAAACAATACTCCTAGTATTCAGTGCATGGGAGCAGATAGGCGTGATGACAATCAGCTTGGCCGTAGGTTCCACGATGGGACCGCCTGCCGATAGGTTGTACGCCGTAGAACCCGTAGG
>BLMJ01000061.1 GCA_011960625.1 Lachnospiraceae bacterium
TCGATGAAAACCATGATGGATACGCCGGTTGTTTTGGCAAGGCCATTGACCGGTTCCAGTTGTTCTAAATGGGAATCGATTGAATCAAAAAAAGCGTAGCCGTTATATTGGTCCCTGAATATATCGGTTACGCTTTCTTGCCCCAATGACATACCTTAAATTTGGATATGTTATGGAACATGTTTAGTATAGATTATATGCGACGTGAATTTCAAGGAATATCTGCCGTCAAAATTCGACATTTTATTTTAAATTCATTTAATCTTTACATTATATGGGTATAGTAATTATTATAATTCAACCGTAAAATCTCCTTGGTTTTCTGCGAATGCGGCGGCGGTGGAACCGAAGTCGATGCTCTGGTCGATGTTCACATCTTTGGCTGGGTCGATGCCGTTTTGTTTTAGGATATATTCGAATACCATTTCAGGCATTCCGCCTGTTGACCATACATAAATGTAAATTTTGGTCATATGAAGAATCAGACGGAATGCCCCGTGAAAAATTTGCCATGATTTCCTTGATTTCATCAGGTGTTTTCACGATGGTATAAGGTTTCAACGGATTATCTGAAGGCTCTATAATTCCCTTATCAATCATGAAGCCGATATAAGGAAGGACTGCTCTCTTGGATTTCTTATACCCAGCGTCCGTCAATTTTGCAGACAGATACTTAGCTGACGTGTATCCACGTTCATCCTCAAGAATCAGCTTCATAGTGGTGTAGAGAATCGCATTTTCCCTGCGGTTTAATTCATCTGTCGGACTGTACTGAATTAATCCGGAAAGACCATATTTTAATGCAATCTCTGGAAGTCCGTTTTCATCAACTACGATACGCTCAATTAAAATCTCAATATCCTTCCTGTCAAGTATTCCCTTTTGAATGATGTCGTCCACAACTTCAAGGGCTGTTCTAAGTTTCGTTCTCACGTCGGCGGTTTCCAGTTTGGTATGGTTCAATTCCTCCAGTTTTAACTCCAGACCGTGTATATTTGCAAGAATGTCTTGCTGCAAAGAGGCATAGGTTTCATGGATAATCTCCTCATTGTCAGGACTGACAGCCAAATCTTTGACCTTTTGAGAAAATAAAGTTTTTAACTGTTTTTTCTGCTCTGAAATCATTTGCTGAATATCCGAACGTTTCTCTTCCACAGACTTTTTTTCCGCTTCAAAATCCTTCATATCATAGGCGGCAATCATTTCCTGCAAAGAATCTCTACAAAGACGGATATAATTTACGACGTCTTCCATGAGGTCTTGTTCCTCAATTAAATGTGCTTTGGAACAATGACGTCTGCCTTTGGTATTATAGGTACTGCAAATATAATATTTTCTTTCACGGCTTGACGTTTTGCGTACAATCGGCGTTAAACGGCTGCCACAATCCTTGCAGAACAGACAGCTTCCGAAGGGATTCGGTATCTCTGAGCCTACCCATTGCCCACGGCTTCCGCGGTAATGGTTCTTGACCCGTTTTGCCTTGACCTCCTGAACTAAGTCAAAGGTCATTTTGTCAATGATAGGCGGGTGGTGGTTCTCAAAAATACTCTGATTTTCTTTCGGTACTCGTCTGTCTTTTCCATGAATCGTAACCCTTTCCCGCTTATGCAGCCTGAAAGTGCCGATATAAAAATCGTTATCCAGTATATCCTTTACCATACCGTCCGACCATTCGGAAGTAATCTTGCGTTTTGTGCTGCGTCCTTCCTCTAGTTCACGTTCATGGCGTATCATGGATGGCGTAGGCACATGGTTCTCGGTCAGATATGTAGCTATTTTTCGATAACCAGAGCCTTTGAGATAAAGGTCATACACCATTTTTATATACTCGGCTTCTTTGGGAACAATCTCGATAATTGCCTTGTTTTTTTCGTTTCGTTTATATCCAAACGGCGGCTGTGTCATTAAAGTTCCTTCCTTCTGCCGTGCGCCAAGCGCACGCCTTATTTTTTTACTGGTATCTTTTACATATCTTTCATTATACCATGTTTTTATACCGATGGTATCATCATCTGAATTTAGAGAATCATAGGCGTCGTCAATGACAATCAGTTGCTTTCCCCGTTCTTGAAATTCGTCCAGAAGGAGCAGAACCTTGGCGTTATGTCTGCCCAAACGAGAGAAATCCTTGACAAAAACCCTATCAATGTCCTTATCCAAATCTTCCATTAATTGGTTAAAGCCTGGGCGGTCGAAAATATATCCTGAAACGCCGTCATCCTCATACCAACGGTCAACCACAATATTTCTTTCAGCCGCATACTGGCGAATAATTAACATCTGATTTTCAATAGAAACATAGTTTCGTTTGTCGTCATCTCTCGATAGGCGAACGTATCCAACATTCATAACTTTACATCCTTTCATAGTGAAATATAGATATAAGCATAATGTAATTATAGAATATATCTAAAATGGTAGTTTGTCAACACTGATTTAAGTGATTCTGAATCAGTGCTTTTATTCCGCTGTGAATGTCCGTTTGGTTATTCCCATCCAGATATGTGACAACACGAAAACCTAAATTTGTATACTTCTCTTTTGTCTGGTTAAATTCTTTCTCCGTGTGGAAATCTGTTTTCCAAAGATAGTAAGTCGGTTTCTTCAATGTACATCACATCCTTTTTGCCTTGTATTCAATATATGAAACGTAATGAAAATAGTGCCTGTCTGCGGCGTATTTTCTTTCAGGCGGCTTATGCCCACAGGAGTTTCACCTCTGCATGGTTTTCATCCAGCCGTACCCATTGCTTGCGGCGTTTTTATACCGAAAGGCACTTACGCTCGAACTGTGGCTGTACGGGAGTATCATTATATTGTTGCCTGAAAGATACGATATGAAATTGTCAATGTGCTGTGCAGGTTCTTGAAAAAGCTGCCGTTATCGGCTATACTTTTTCAAAAGCGATTTGCTGTAAGTCCATTCTATAAAAGCGGAGTGTTTTTCTGAATGGCGGCAACTTGGCACAGAATTGGCAAGAAAACGAAAAAAGGATGGTTAAGGGTGAGAGATAGGCTGGATTTTTCTTCTGTTTCAAAAATTATTTTGGAAAATCGTAGTGTGGATGGCATATCACAGGTAGATTATTTTTTCAGACTGTTTGAATCTGTATTTGAACGGTCTGATTTGTGCGTCTCTGTGCCGGAAGATTCTGACGTGAGTAAAATACTGAATGGGCAGCGAAATGTGCCAAAAGATATTGTATTCTTTTATCAGGCTTCTGTTCATATGGTCTTGCTTCAAAAATCTGTCAAAATGCTTTTGGATGAATTGCCTGACCCTGCATATGTAAAAGAACAGATATACCATCTTTTGTGGAATGACCAGAGCATTTCGGATGAAAAGAAACGTTCTCTTACTTCGTTTTATGAGAGGGCAGAAGTTTTTATTGCGTCCCTTATCCTGTTTGGAATGACCAGGGCTTTTGTTCCTAAGAAACGTAAGGAGACCGGAAAATCCTTTTTATTATCCGACTTTCTTTTAGACAGCAAATTACCGGCTGTAAACCGCCATTTCATCGGAAGGGAGAAGGAATTGGCAGAGATACACAATCTCCTCGGTAGAGAACATTGCCTGTTTCTTGAAGGAATCGGTGGGATAGGAAAGTCTGAACTGGCAAAGTTCTATGTGAAGAGATATCAGAGTGAATACGCCCATGTGGTATATTTGCGGTATCGGGGTACGCTGAAACGCACGATTCAGGAGTTGGATTTTATAGACGATACCTTAGAAATGACGGACGAAGAACGGTTTTGGAATCACTTGAGGTTTTTCAAATATTTAGATGGGAATCATCTGGTTGTTTTAGATAACTTCAACTCTGTACCCGAAGATGAGCCATTATTCCATGAATTTT
This sequence comes from Lachnospiraceae bacterium, assembly GCA_011960625.1. GTDB lineage: Bacteria > Bacillota > Clostridia > Lachnospirales > Lachnospiraceae > Sporofaciens. The sequence continues at coordinate 3,861 of BLMJ01000061.1, forward strand.
TATCTATGAAATTTCAGGTTCTAGTTACGACCAGAAGCCACATAGATGAGGTGCTGGCATATGAAGTAAAAGAAATACAGGATATCAAAGACTTACGGACATTATTCTGTGCTTATGCGCCCAATGCCACAGATTATACGGAAGATGTGACTGAGATTATTGATAAAGTGTACCGCCACACTTTGACCGTAGAACTGGCAGCCAAGACATTAGCCGTTTCCTGCATGAAACCAGACCAGTTATTGAAAGCGTTGCAGACAGAAGGGATAAGTCTGTCGAATCCGAATAAAGTTGTGCTTACGAAAGATTTTTCTTCAAGGAAGGGGCAGCTTTACCAACATATCCGTCTGCTTTTTGAGTTGCAAGGGTTGTCGGATGAGGATATTCACATCCTGAGAAATATGACGATAATGCCGGAAAATGGAATTTCAAAGGAGTTATTTCATTTCTGGCAGGGAAAATATGATTTTAACTGTACCAATGATTTAGTGGAGTATGGCTGGATTCAAGAAGATTTTTCCCAAAACCAGCTTGCGTTACATCCGTTTTTAGCCGAGGTTTTAGTTCATGAAACAGAGCCAGCTATTTCAAATTGTGCAGATATTTTGAAAGGAATTTTTGAAAACTGTGTTCTATATGGTCTGGATGTCCCTTATTATAATGAATTGTTAAATACGATTGAAAGTATTTATCGGCATATTCGTATGGACGATACGGTTTCGGCAGGTTTGTTTATGGATACTACGATGTCCTATCTGTGCAAATATGGGCGTATCGAAGCGGTAGAACGTATTCTGTATATAATGAAAGCATTGCCGGATTTTCAAGAAAATAAAAGATGGATGGCTATATATGACTGTTATGCAGGCTATTCAGAATATATGAAAAGCAATTATCAATCAGCCCGAAGTTTTTATGAACATGGGATTGAGATACTTCAACCAGTTCATTCTGTGTATGCGGATTTGTTGTCCAATCTCTATAATAATTTGGGACAAGTCTGTCTGGCATTAGGAGAAAAGGAAAAAGCGTTATATTTTGTAGAAAGTGCTTTAAAAATCAGAAAAGACTATGAATTACAGTTTTCACATGACAGTGTGGTTCAACAATTCAGCCTTGCTCAGATGTTAGCTGCTACCGGGCAATGGAGAGAATCGCGTAAAATATTATTTGCGCTTATACGCTTGTTGAAACCAATGAATAGCATGAAATTGATGTTGGCAGAGATTTACTATACATTAGCTATAGTAGAACAGACACGTTTGCCGGAAGATTCGCTAGAGCATTTAAAAAAGGCAAGACAAGCTATGTTGGATGGTTATTTGTATTTGGATAGTCCAGAAATCAAAGGGATTGAACGGCAGATTCATAATGCGGAAATCGTGGTAAAAGGGTTGAAAGAGGGGGTCTTAAAAAGAATACCTAAGATTCAGTAAATCAAAAGAGGGGTTGTTGCAGCAACCCCATTCATAATTATTCGGTTAGTCTGATAGACTTGACTTTTATCTTATAGCCTCTATCTTCATATCCTGTTTCTAACGCATAATCGCCAATCTGAGCCTTATATCCATATTCCACGGGATAAAAAATATTCTTCTCCGTATCATACATAACAAGTTCTTCTATGGCTTGGTTCTTGACCGTATCCAAGATGGCTTTGATACAGTTATCACAAAATGCTTTTTTCATCCGGTGGAGACTGACAATTCCGTTCCCTTGTTCTATTTCAGCAGAACCGTGATTTTGCCCCGGACTTTTGGAAATATGGATACTGGTCTGGCTGATTTCGTCATAACCAAATGTCATAAGTTCATTTCCTTCATAATCTTCTTTACTTATTCCACGCTCATACAAATCTAAAGGATAAGATTCTCCGTTATTTAGGCAGACAAGGACTGCCTGCGCCGGGTAGCTTCCTTCACAGGCATGGCATATATCCGAGGTATTGGGGATATACTGGACTAATTTCTCCATATCCTCTCTATATTCGCTGAATACTAAATCGTGTCTTATGGTCTGGGCAATCTCGTCATATTCCTCATTTGTAGCCGACTCGATGTAAGCTGTAACCATGTTTAGGAGTTCTTCCATGTCTGTAGAATTTTTGTGGTCTATACGTCGAATATTTATTCCGAAAATTAATAGTATAAAAGCAATCGTACAAGTACCTATCAAGGAATATCCATATAAAATAAAACGCTTATCTGACTGGCTTAAATGTTTCTTAGTATCATCGTATTCATCTCCTACCCAAAAATCTTTCCATTTTTTTCGTAGCTTCATTTTTAGTCTGTTTATCTTTGCCACCTCCATTTTCTCATATGTACTGTGTGTTTGTACTATTTTGCCTTTTGTATTGCCGGATATCTGACAATACTATTATAGCCGGATATCCGGCAATGCGCAACTATTAAATGTTTTATATAATGAGTTTGCAGGAAAGAGGTGAGTGATATTATTAGTTATGAACCATTGTGGGCAACATTAAAGAAGAAGGGCATTACACAGTATGATTTGGTAAATCATTATGGTTTTAGTACAGGAACGTTGGATAGTTTAAGGAAAAATAATAGTATCACTATGCACACCCTTGAAAATCTTTGCAATATGCTTGATTGTGAGATGTGGGATATCGTAGAAATTATAAAGTCCTGTCCGTCTGGAGAGAACGGAGATAAGTCAGAATGATTTTCTAGCCGGATGTTCGGCAATGTATATAAAATCTGACTTCCCTATAATAGATAGTATAGAGTGATGTGGGGAAGTGATTGTTATTATCAGCTATGAGCCGTTGTGGGAGACGTTAAAGAAAAAGAATATCAGTCAATATATACTGATTAAGGAGTATGGGTTCAGTACCGGTACACTGGACGCATTGCGTAAGAATAGAAGTATTACCTTAAATACATTACATGATATCTGCATGATGTTGGATTGCGATATCACGGATGTTGTAGAGTTCAAGAGGGAATGATTACGGCTAATCGAAGTTGAATGTCCGATTAGCCGTTGTTTTATCTGGCTTGTGTTCGGTGGGTGGTTCTGGCGTGTTGGCTGTGGGGTTGGTGACGGCTCTTGTATTTTGCAATTTCTAACCGGGCGCTCATTATGAAGCCGTCTTTCATATTTCTTTTGTGCTTATCGTAGATATGGGAAATTCCGTTATTATCCATAACGGCATACATTAACTCCCTGTCATGTTCTAATTCTTGAATATGTTCAGATTTTTTCTGTATATCTGAATATTTTGTTTTCAGTGAAGTATAATCCTTCATAAGTTTATCAAAATCTTGTTTTAATTTTTGATATTTTGATTTTTGCTCATTTATGATTGAATGAAGTGTACAGGTAGCCTTTGTTATTGCAGAAGAAATTTTTTCGGGGAGTGTACGGTCTAAATCATCATATTTTTGTTGTGTTTCCATTGCCCAGTTTTGACAAAATAAAGTTTCTCTTTTTTGTGTATCCAGTTGATTTTTCGTATTTTGAAGTTCTGAAAGTGTCTCATTATACAAATCTATCGGAACGACGCCTTCTTGTAGGTGTTCTATATCTGCAATTCTTTTTTTCAGTAAGATATTTTCTGCTTCTTTGGCAACGGATACAGAATGGGCATGTTGGATGATTGGGGTGATTCTTTCCTGATATTCTACAGCAGTCTCACCTTTTTTAAATAGACCTGTTTTTTGTTCCGGTTCAGGAAGTTTGACAGGAGAAGCGGCTTCGTTTATCATAGAATAAAAGTTATCTATATCTTGGTGTCGTGCCTTACTTCCTTTCATTCCTCGGTCGAGATTGTGGAACTGACCGACTTCTTCGTGGTAGCTGTCTTGTAGTTCAGATAACCGATACTTAGAGCCGCCTAAATATTTGGTGTAATTTAGCTTTCCTTTCTCGTCTAATGGTATAACGATGGCATGAATGTGCGGTGTGCGTTCGTCCATATGCAGGATGGCGGATATTATATTTTGTGGGCCGCCAAAGTGTGCGGACAGCCATTTTATATTGTTATAACACCATGAATCAATGTCTATTTTCCCTTTGGCTTCGCCGCCGAAAGTCAGCATAAATTCTACTGCATAGACGGCATTTTTTGCAATTTTATGATTCCCATTCTCGTACCATGGAGAAGAATGAATCATATCTTGAAAGCAGTCTACATAAGACTTTTGGGGCAATCGTCCGGTTAATTCTATATTGTAAGAGGTTTTTGTTTCGTCTGCGTTTGTAATATCTTTTAAGCGCAAATTATGTTGGTATGCGCCGCCTAAAGCGCCGACCGATTTTAGTTTTTCTATTCTGCATATTTCTTTTGCGATTCCCATAAAATTTTTCCTTTCTTCAAATATGAATGATTTTAAGCGAAGCACCCTCGGAGAGCGAACGTGCTTTTTGCGGAGAAAAAAGCGGAGTGAGTCCGCTTTTTCTCTCGGTGGGTATAATTCTGAAATTGGGGAAAAAGCTGCATTGCAAGATTCTGACCTTTTGGAAATGTGCGGGAAAAGGACAAAAAAAGCCGTGATTTTTCACGACTCAAAATAAATTTTATTGAATTTTGATATTTAGAAAGAATGTAAAAGTTATAGATTTTTAGTAAAACAGATAATTTTGTTTGCTTCTGTAAAATTCATAGCTTTATGAAATTGGATACTATTTATGTTATTTATTTCGCAATCACTGGCAAATTCTTGACATCCATTATCTTTTGCCCATGCCTCGCATGCTGCCAGTAATTCTTTGGCATATCCTTTATTTCGGTAGTTTTCTTTCACATAAATCCCCTCTAAATAACCGACAGGAGTAGTTTTAGTTCCTTCTACATAGTCATATCGTAACTGGCACTGTGCAAAACCGATTGGAGTGCCATTTTCATATTTTAAGAAAAATTGAGCGTTGCCTTTAGAAAGAACTTCTGAAAATTCATTAAATAATTCATGGAAGGAATGATTATTCCACATTAAGATTGCTAAATTTGTGATTATACTTATCTCTTTTTTTCCTGCTTTTAGTACCATTTTGATTCCTCCGAAATCGTAATTTTGTTAAGAAGTATTATACCCTTTGAATAAGTTTATCGCAAGAATGATAATGTGACAAAAGTGTTTTTTACATTTATAAGGTTTTGTTTAAAGATTCTTTTTTTAAAGCAAATATTGTTTTATCATTTTTGTCACTTTCCAATCATGGAGAGGATTAAGGCTGCTATTTTTTGTCACATATTTTGTCATTGATAGTAATTTTTATATCATTTTTTATAGTTCTATTTGTTCAAACGGTATTGTTTCTATATCATTTTCATTTATAACTACAAATCCCTCATCCTTAAAAGAAAGATTTGCAAAATAGAAGCCTTGGTTGTTTCTCTTAATGAAATATCCTTTTTCATTCATGATACGGTTAAATGAAGATTTCCCATGTGCCTGACGGTCGTTTTCATTACAATACTCTGTATAATGTCGATACATATCGCTGCGTTTGATTTTAGAACCGTCGCATGGATATATTTTTTCGTCCAAAAAGGCTTTAATGCTGTCTGCATTTCGGTATAGTTCCTCGATACATTCCTGACTGTGCCTGCTTTCTGTAAAGCAATTATTTATATACAGTTGTTTTAGGGCTGTCATGGCTTGAACAATAATATAATCGGACTCCGCTTTTAGTTTTTCTTTCAGATGGATATCTTTGTCTTTTTCTGGAATCGTTCGGCTCATATCAAGCACCAGAAGCCGACGATAATAGGCGTTTGTTTTATCGTCCAGATTTAAAGGCATTTCATTTGCCGAAAATAACAGTTTTGCATAACTGTGAAACTGCGTAGGGTCTTGTCCTTTTTTCTCATATAATAGAGTATCTTCACCAACAGCTTTTTTGATGATATCGACACTCTGCATGGCGGCACAGGGAATATCAGCACAGGCGTTTAATTGTTTGCCAAATAATCCGGTGGCATAAAATCTTTTGTTCAGGTCTTGCAGAGAAATACAGGAGTAATTTTCTGTCCCAACAATATGCTGGATTAGGGAAATAGCAACGGATTTGCCTGTACCGCCTTTGCCTTTAATCATCAGGAACTTTTGAAAACGTGTATCTGTGGTCATACAGTATCCGAGATACTGCATGAAGGTCTGCTGCTCTTTTTTATCTGGCAGGGACATATTAAGAAATTTTTGGGTACATATTCCGTTGTTTTCCGATTCGTTTGCCTTATCAGGGTAAAAAGAGAATGGTATCTGATTAATTATCAGGTATTTGGTATCGTGGGGAATCAGTTCCCAATTCTGGACATCGAAATAACCGTTTTTGAAATTAACCCAATGGGCAGGTTGGTTGTTTAAATCTGAAAAATTTTTTTGAATATCTGGTTGGCTGATTAAAAGATTGTAGATACCTTGTATCAGGGTGTTTTTTATACTGTCCCGATAAAGAAGTTTTTGTATTTTAGATTTCAGTACAAGACCGTTTTTGTCCTCGTTATATACGCCTTGTTCGTAAATATAGGGTGTGCCGCCGATAATAAAAAATGGTACGGTTTGTATGAGGTAGTCCACAATTTCCATATCCAGTACGCCGATTCTTTTCCCATTTTCATTGAATTTATAAAAACGATTCAAGTCTGGCTGCTTTTCTGGGTTATTTTCAAAGCGGCTTATGAAGTGGGAGAGTATTGCTTTTAATTCGTGTTGATTTTCTAATTTTTCTAAATATTCTTTGTCTTTAAATAATATCCAACCGGAGCGAAATGGCAGAAATTCTTGTTTCAAATAACATTCCAGACAATCATTTGCCTTTTTGGTGGAACATGCCGGGATATAGCAGTAATCGCTTCTGTGGAGTCCTTGAAATGCGATGGCGGTCATATATTCTTGTAAGGAATCTATACTGAAATAACCATCGTTATCGGACAGCAGGGCGGTACTTTGATATCCTGCTGCAATAATACTAAAAGCCAGTTCTGGATTGTCTACCAGAAAAATATATTTTTGTTCCGATGATGTGGGCTGAGTTGCCATATATTGTTTAAAAAAGTTTCTATTCGTATGAATCCCCCCTTTTTAGCGGTAAGAAAGACGTTCCCGTTAAGGAACGCCTTTCAGATAAAATGTGTACATTATGCTTGTCTATTGGCTTAAACAGCGGCTTTTGCGGCTGTCAGCCTGTCAATCCAGTTACATATAATTACAATAGATTCTAAATTTACATTATATAGTGGCGTACACCTTTCCGACCGCCGAGAATATTCATTCCTTTAAGTGCATCCCATGTGAAATCAGGCATTTCTTCTCGTGCTACCAGAAAGTTTCCGGCGCGCTGTGTAAGCTGTGCGAAGTTCACCACATAGTCGTTGGCGCCTTCGTTATAAGTATAGATTGAGGCTTCTGAGCCCATGAAACCGATATCTGCACTTCCGGAAATTACAGCGGTCATGGTTTTATCGGCGCCGAAACCTGTAATTAGCTCCAGTTCAATTCCTTCATTTTCAAAGTATCCTTCTTCGATTGCGATATACATGGGGGCATAGAAGATAGAGTGAGCAACTTCGTTTAGGATGACCTTTGTGGATTCGGGCAGTGTTTCTTCTTTTTCAGTATTTTTCGTGTCTTTGGTGTCTGTTTTTGGTGTAGAAGTTTCGGTACTGTTTTCTTTGGATGAGCATGCCAGCAGGGTTGTGAACGCCAGGGCAATCACAAGAGCAGCGGCAAGTAAACGCTTTTTCATACATATCCTCCTTTAAATTCCTAATGGTATAATATATTCGGAGAGGGGCATTCTGTGAAAATGGGGATAAAAAAGAATTTCTCCTTCTTATGATACAAAATACTTGTTTTGTGATTCATGAAAAAATAATTCCTAATTATGATGTTTATAGTATTTAATATGTTATGTCGGAATTGTCGAAATACAAAAAAAATTGTATAATTTTAGACAAAATGCAATAAATTTAGAAATGTTAAATTGACATTAGTGCAATTTGAATATTTTTATACTAAATTTTAGAAAGCATAAAGGACAAATACGATGATAATAGTTAAAGAGTTAGAAAGTATTGGCGAACTAATAGATTTTCCTTTTTTAGGGGGACAGAAGGAAACAGTTTTCCCCAGACGAATGAATTATACATTTAGAGGGCAAAATCGAGAAAGTTATGATTTGAGATCAAGTTTAAAACGTAATTCAGGAAGTCGGACAGGTTATGCAGAAATAAGATTATTGAATAATTTTCGAAAATATGGAGAGTTGTTAGAGCCTCAAATATGTAAATCAATATGGAATACGATGATTGTTGCGCAACATCATGGAGTTCCTACCAGATGTTTGGATTTTTCTCTTTCGCCGTTAGTTGCATTACATTTTGCGCTTACTGAGAATGTTGAATATGAAAATGCTTGCGTTTGGGCAATAAACCATGGAATATTACACCGAGAATTATTACCCAAAGAATACATAGATATGTTAAATCGGAGAAATGCAGTATCATTTACAGTTGAAATGTTTGAGGATATGGGGCTTACTATTGAAAAATACAATAAAGATATGAAAGATTCATGTGTGGTATTTTTAGAGCCTCCATCCATTGATTCAAGGATAGTGAATCAGTTTTCTCATTTGGCAATATTACCGGATACGTTAGATCCTTTTGATAGTTTTCTTGAAAATTTAACTATTGAACAAGTGGTATATAAATTCATTATACCTAAAGACAAGATTTCTCTTTTTAGAAATCAGTTAGATAAAATGAATATTACAGAAAGAGTTCTCTTTCCAGGATTAGATGGATTGGCTTCTTATTTAAAACGAAGATACAGCTACGAATAATAAATATAATTTGGGAGGAAAATAGATGTTGAAAAAACTTTTTTTAATTGATGGTGCTGCTGGAACAGGAAAAACAGATTTTATTCAATATGTTAAAAATAAATATCATAACGCTAATATCTTATATAAGTATACAACTAGATCTTTCAGAGAAGATGATGATAAGGAAAATTTAGATTTGATTTTTTTACCAGAAGAAGAATATAGGTTAAAAAATATCAAAGATGAGAATTCATATATATATGGAGGGTGTTCATATGGATTTTTGGAAAGTGATTTAAATGAATCGTTAGAAAAATATGAATATACAATTATAATAGTTCGAAGTTATCAAACTATTAATGGATTGATACAGCGATATAAAGAAAAAGCGTTTGTGATACCTGTGTTTATATATACTGATAGAAATCTTGTAGAGCAGAGATTGAGATTAGATGGATATTCTCAAGAAAAGATAGATTTTCGAGTAAAAAGGTCAGAGTCTTGCTGGGAAGACTATCTTGAAAATGACTATTTAGAGATTCCAATAATTATTAATAACTCAAGTAAATCAGATTTTCATCGAAAGATAAATCAGTTGTTTAAATCTGAATTGGTTAAGGAAAGGTATGATTATATTTATATTAATCCTTCGGTAAAATATGAGTTAATTAGTCCGCTTTATGGATATAAGAAGATTATTCAAAATAAACTTGAAGAATTTCCATTCGAAAAAAATGTATTTTTAATGATGAAATTTAGAGATGAAAATCAAGGAACCTATAAATATATTGAGAAAGAACTAAAAAATAATGGTTTCAATTGTGTAAGAGCTGATGACAAAGAATGGGCACACATTACAGATACATCTTTCAATCCAATGGCGGTATTGTATTGTTGTAAATACGGCATAGCTTTATTTGACGAAGCGGAAAAGGGCTCTACATATAATCCTAATGTAGCATATGAACTTGGAATGATGCAGTGTCAAAATAAAAGATGTTTAATACTAAAACATTCTTCCTTGCCAAATCCACCATTTGATATAGTAAAAGATTTATATATAACTTATACAAAAGAAATTGAAATTGAGGAAATATTAAGTAATTGGTTAATTAGCTTAAAAGGTAAAGGTAGATAAGAATAAAAAGCTCAAAGAAGGACGGGAAAGGATATGAATATCCGGTAATCGGGCACATGGTTGGATTGGATGGAACAATACGCTGAGACCGAAAAAGCTGCTTGCAATGGCCGGATTTTAGACGACAAGGCTTAAGCAGTCTTAGATATGGTAACATAAGAAAATCTGTATGAAAACCTGCTAACAAAAGTCAAGACTTTTTAGCAGGTTTTTCATAAATTTTTCGCCCGTAGTTGTCGCCATAAGTGGAGGTATCATTGTAAATGACAGCAATCTTTTGCAATAAAAAGAGTCAGCATACCCAAATTCATGATAGGCTGACGTTCTTTTAAATGATTTATGAAGTGGGAGAGTGCCATACAGTAGCCGTATACTTGCACCTCTTCATCCTTAGAACACCGCATTTTCTCTTACTTGAACACTGCCCGTATCTGATTTTTCAGTGTAAAGAAAATTAAAAAAGGCATAGCCACAATAACTAAATTGGACTATGCCTTGCAAAAGTGGAATTATCAAGGCTTGACTTCAAAAAATATCAAACCATACTGAACTTCAAGCACCAGATTAATAATGTTCCGCCTAAACATATTCTATCAGAAAGCGCCAAGATTAGCAACAAGCAAGTTGACGAATATGGAGAAATAGTGGTAAGTCATCTGGAACAAACCCGTAGAGAGTTTAACGAAAATGAGTTAAAAGAAATGAGTTCCTTATATCAGTCTGGTAAAACCACTCGTGAAATAGGGGAAATATTCGGTGTCTGTAAAACTACTATCGTTAAGTTACTAAGGGAACAAGGAGTAGAAGTGACCATAAGCAAAGTCCAAGCCAAGTTAAATGCCGAAGAAGTAATTTCTCTGTATAAGAACGGTTATACGTCTGGAAAAATCGCTAAACAGTTTGGCGTAAATCCGTAAACCATCCTCAAATGCCTAAGGAATCATGGGGGCAAAATCAGGGGTAGATGGGATTACGACTAAAACTAATTATAACAGTCTATGCCTTATGCCTAGAGTTGGCGACATAAGGCATAGACTGCCATTTTGTACATAAACAATGCTAAAAATCTGTAAAAATCTTCATATCTATTCTTTGTAGCGTGCGTTAGAAAGAGTCAGCCTAATGTAATACACGAAACTATCTCAAAGATCGGCACCGCACGGGAAACTCAGCGGAGGGAGAAACCGTTCCAACGGTTGTTGTAATTGGACGAGTTAACATCCGTAGGTGTCATCCATAAGTTGTAAGCGTTTGTAGACGACCTAGCAGTGCGCGACCAACCATAGCCCCTCTTGCCGACGTTGTACATCCTACCATCATTGAGATTGACGTTCCCACTACGGACAAAAGCCTTCAACCATAAAAGAACATAAGCAAAGAAGTTCGCTTCTATTGAGTCCAAGCCCTGGCATGGCTCAACTTCTCATCTCCGCTATTTCCTAAAAATTCAGAGAGCGACTTCACGATCTTTGTAAACGAGAACAACTAACAGTCGGAGCCTGACCTCAAGTGCTGTCTATCAGTTCCCATGGACGATATTATCCACGTATTCATTTTAACAATATCACGCTGCTACTTCAATATATTTTCATAATCCTGTAAGTCGTGGTAGATGCCCGTAACAAATACCTGTTTGTCAACTATTTTATATAGCATAAAATAGTTGTGGCGTTTTAGATGGATGGTTCGATAACCTAAATCCTGTAACTTTGGGTCATCACATAGCTTCAGGTTGCCCGCTATGCATGAAAGCCGTTTGATAGTTTCTCTCATATCCTGTTCAACGCTACGTGTTGCCTGTGGGTTTTCCAACTTAAAGAAAATATAATCAAGGATTTCCAGAACCTGCGTCTGTGCTTTATCCGTCAATATAACCTCATAATCCGTATTTACGTTCCAACCCATTAAACACCTCATCCGCACTGCGGTATTTCCCGTCCACAATTTCCTGCTCTGCCGTATCAATATCCCTCATAAAATCTTCCCGCGACATGGGTTTGAGGAACTTGCCAACGGCTCTGTCTATGGCTTCCGACTCACGCCGTTGGAAGAGTTTTTGAGTCAAATTCTGGATTTCTAATAAGTCCGTTTCTGGCAAGGCTTTCATCATGGAAACTGTATTCTCAAGAGTACTCATAACCATTCTCCTCTCATATTCTTAAATGCTTTATAATCACATCTGGTTTGATTTTATTATAACATCTTATGCATAGAGTATAAACTATTTTTAGAAAATATTACAGCAATATAATAGTTTTATCTACATATTCATTTTAGCATATGGATAATATGCTTGATGTCTCCAACATCATCTCCTTACCCTTAGCTTTTGTCCGTAGTGGGGGAGTCAGTACCGTAACTAACAGTGCTGGTAGCATTGGTTATGATTGTTGGGATTGGTCACAAACCGCTTATTCTAACACTTACGCCTATCGTCTCAATTCTACATCTACATATGTTGGTCCATCCACCACTTACCATCGTAGAGACGGTTACCCCCTCCGCTGCCTCTACCAAGGCTAAAGGGTAATGGAAGGAAAGCATAATAATAGTCAGTATATTTTTATCTATCACAAAATAGAGCGTAGTAGTCAATTTCCTGCGCCCTTTAGTAAGAAGTATCCAGATTTATCATATAGAGTCACCTTTGTCTCCTATTAGAACAATTCCATCCCCAAATACGCCTCATCTCGTTCGTCCTGCGTGATTCCAAGGTAACGCTTCGTAATTTCATAACTGCTATGGTTATAGATGTCTACAATTACAGCCAGTGATACCTCACCACCCTTTACTGCATGATATCCCCAGGTTTTGCGCAACGAGTGGCAGGCAATTTTTCCCATAATCCCCAGTTCCATGACCGCTGCATGAATAATCCGCCACGCTTGTATCCGGCTGATAGCTTTTGGCTCCTTACGGTTATTAGCAAAGATATAATCACCTCGGCGGTGAAGGTAACACTGCTTCAGCGCACCAATTACCTGTGGGTTTAGGGCGATGGTACGTTCTTTTCGGGTTTTCTTCTCTATAATAGTAATATGGGTGCGGAATGCCTGTCTTTCTTCATCGTATACATCTGACCATTTGAGCCGGAGCAGGTCGCTGATTCGGAGTACGGTATATGTTCCCATGAGTACCAGTGTATAGTTACGCAGTTGCCCCCTGCTTAAGAAATAGTCTGCGAGTTCCTTTAACTGTTCTTTGCTTCTGATTGGTTCTGTTGCTGCCATAATATTAAAGCCCCCTTGTCGCATAAGATACGGCTAATTATAGCGTATTACCACGCAAGGAGGCTGATGTAACACTTTATAGAATATTGATACAATTCTAACACTAAAACTACCTATATTCAAGAGGTTAGTTATACTAAAATGAAGAAAATTGGTACACAATATCATAATAAACGGCATTTATATATGCATATCAGCGGCTTGTGGAGCGTAAAAGATGTAGCACTCTTCTATAAAGTGTTACATCTTGTATTTAGCGGTTCATGAGCCGCGGTTTTTTGCTACTAATTCAATAAAGGCTGGAAGGAGGCGTATGTTTCGTTAATGTAATTGACGTATTTTATGCAAACCAATTACGAAAAGGAGGAGAAAAAATGAGGAAAAAACTTGTAGCATTGATGGCATTAGCACTAGTATTGTCATTATGTGCTTGTGAGAAAAACAATACGAGTAAAGAACTTTCTAATAAGGATGCTGATGGAGAAAATACCCGATCAGAAGTTAGCAATGTATCTCAAGAAAGCGCCCAACCAGAAGATAAACCTAAAACGACTGCCTTTGAAAGATATTTTAAGGATGAACCTTTCTGGGTGCAAGATGAAAACGGGCTATATGGGTTTATCGATCAAAACGGAAATTATGTTATCGAACCCCAATTTTACAACATCGGAGATAAATATGATCTGTTTTCATTTGGGGTTGCTTTTGTACAGGATAATGAAAACATGCCAAAATTATGGGGATTGATTGATACATCTGGAAACTATATCCTTGAACCGACTTTTTCCGATGTAGGTAAATTTACATCCGATGAGTTGGCTTACGTACAAGATAAGGAAAGTGGGCTATATGGATACATTGACCCGACTGGTACATATCAGATTGAACCTCAATTTACAGAGGCACGCCCTTTTATAGGTGGCCTTGCTATTGTATCCAAGGGGTATGGCTATATATATGTTGACACATCTGGAGAAATCGTCATTTCTGGTGGATTTGAAGAAGCAAATGATTTTTGTGATGATTTGGCTGCTGTTAAATCGTGGGGAGCTTGGGGATATATTGACCGTTCCGGGGTTTTTGTAATCCAGCCGATTTATGATACGGTGTATTCTTTTTCTGATGGAGTCGCTTTTGTACATGATATGGATAGTGGAGATGGGTATTCTCTCATTGACACAGACGGAAATTACATTATAAAAGAGTCTATTTATACCCCAGAAAGTGGTACTCCAAATGATGGAGAAAACGCCGCCAAATGGATAGAGGGATTATGCTGTGTTTTCGTAAGGGCAGATGACTCATATCCGGAATTGGGCTTCGGCTACGCTTATATCAATAAAAACGGAGAAAAGGTCTTGCCTAAAGATAGCACTTACTATGACAAAACATGGGGATTTGTAGAGTCAGATAGTGGTACATATGCGGTCGCCACAGACCATGCTAGTGGATTATACGGCTATATTGACCTAAATGGGGAGTGGGTAGTATCACCTCAATATTCAGATGGATTTGTGGACAGATCCCCCTATAATGGAATTGGGTTGGTAGATGAAGCGAAAGCATATATTGATATGTCTGGCAATGTTTTAGCCAAGGTAGATGCCCCACTGTCTTTTGTCTCGAACACTTATATCTCGAACACTTATAATATTAACATTTTATCAGCGGTTTCTGATGATGGAAAATATGGATATGTATATGCTGACGGTAGCGTTGCCTTAGATTTTATATACGATGCAGGATCAGGATTTGCCGCTGACGGTAGCTATGCGATTGTCCAATATGAGGGCTTATACGGAGCAATTGATATGGATGGTAATTGGCTAATCCCAGCAGAATTCAAATCAATGCAGGCTATCTATGCATTTTATCAAAAATAATCAAAACATATTATGGAGGAAAAGAACGATGATTTTATTTTTATTAATTGTGGTTTTACTTGCAATTATAGCGTACTTAACATCTGGTAAGATAAACCAGAAAACTGAGAATCGGACACTTCATACAAACAGGGACGTGCAGGAAGTTGTCAATTTACTCCGGCAAATAGCGAACGAAATGAGAGCTAATGTTGATAAAATTGAAGATGACCCATTCGGTAAATTCGGTTCTTCTGAGGATTTAGCGGTTATGTTGTCTGGCGAAGAACGAGGTCTTTCTAGAGATATATGGGCAGTTCAGGTATATGTCTCTGCGACAGATAATGGATGCGATGTAGAACTGGTTGCCATTGGAGAAGGACTATCTGCTGGATACTCTGGTACATACTATCGCGGGCGTATTAAGTTATCATCTAGCAAGAAGCGTCGGGATATAATCGCCGCCAGACTTTGATTCCACTAAAAATATAAAACTACAGGAGGAGCGCATGAAAAAGAAACTTTTAATGACTATTTTACTGTTTAGCCTATTACTCGGTGGGTGCGGCACTTCCGGAGACAGCAGCTCCGCCGTTGTAGATAATACGGATATATGGGAAGATGATTCAGAAGACGAGAACACAGAATTAGGCGATATGGAAGACGAATTGTTAGACGAGACGCAAGAAACAGAACCGCTTATGACATACGAGTTGGAAAATACCTGTACAGGAATATCAGATGCTGGAAATGGTTATAAAGCAGAATATACAATATCTGTTACAAATTGGATTCGTGCTTCAAACCCTGAAACACTTCAGGACATATGGGAGAGCATAGGCGGCAAAAATGATTTACCAGACATAAGTAGTTTCCATGAGCTTTCTAATGATGGCTTTACCAACGAAAATGCCGCTGTTGCTTTCGGAACACTATCATTCCGCAATATTACAGACGGATTTGATTTTACAGAAAGTAACCCAAGAACCTTTCGCTGTATACTAGATGCTCATGATATTTATATGAAAGGACACTATGTAGAGGGATATATAGAATATTCAAACAATCACCAGTATATTAACCTTTGGGAGATTGGGATGTCATCTGTGCTATCCGCCAATATGACTCATAATTCATGGGGGCCAGTTCCGTTGATGTTAGTGTGTTCCAATGCTTACACGCCAGATAATCCAAACGGCGATGAGGTCTTAAATGATTGCAAAATCAAATGTGGATACCCAGCTGCAGATGACCTTACATTGATATTAGAGCCTGACACGGTAGAATCTGACAGTTCAGCTGATACCGTAAGCGCAGATGAAACTTCCGAGGATAGTTACCTAAATTGATATTACTGCAGACAAAAGCTGGTGGTAAATTAAAATAGTTCGTCAAATATTATTCCAAGAAGAATTATCCTTAAGTCCAGACTACACGTTTGACACAAAATTAAACTTAGAAGGGAGTGTTGCAAAATAACTGATTAGGCAGTTATAAACGCGAGACTCCCTCGCTTTTGATAAAAAGAGAAGATTTTCCACATTTATGGATATCTTCTCTTTTTTTGACGCACTTTAACACAGCTTCTATTATTTTGTC
>BLMJ01000062.1 GCA_011960625.1 Lachnospiraceae bacterium
TCGATGAAAACCATGATGGATACGCCGGTTGTTTTGGCAAGGCCATTGACCGGTTTCAGTTGTTCTAAATGGGAATTGATTGAATCAAAAAGAGCGTAGCCGTTATATTGGTCCCTGAATATACGGTTACGCCTTCTTGCCACAATGCCATTCCAGGATATATTATGACATATCATCATTATAGAATGTTTGAGTCAAAGATTTGGCATTGTTTCATCATTAATATTCGTCAATCCTTGAGATTTCTCAATAAATGCGTCTCTTCCAAAAAGATAATCGATCGACTTAATTCCCATCCAACAATAGTAGTACGTTCTGAGCAAAGCAGGTCAGCCAACGTTTGTTGCGTCATACCATGCTTTAAGCGTAAAATCCTTAATCTTTCTCCAAAAATTTTCATTCTTATCACATCCCTAATGACATTGTATACAATTTATACGAGATCTGCAATGGAAATAGATGGTAAGAAGGCTTATAGAGTTCATTAACAATATCCCAACGCATAACCGTTTTCGGATTGCTGTCAACACCGAGAATCGTATCGCCTTCACTAAAATTTTCATATTCACAATTCGAAGTATTGACTTGTTTTATATGAAAATTTATGGTGAATTTAGATTATCTCTTTAGAAGTTCTTATATGTCGGTATAGCCCGTATTTTCGGGCTTTTCCGGCATTTTAGATATGGGGAGAAGTTCTTATATACTCTCAAAACCTTTTAGGTTTTCCCTCCGGGCAGTAGTAAAAGAAGTAGTAAATCCGTCTGCGGCTATGCAATCAGCCTTTCCATTTCAGCCCTTGCGGAAGCGAATGTTGCGTGTGCGTAGTAGTTCAGCGTCATGGTGATATTGGAGTGTCCCATGATATACTGTAACGCTTTCGGGTTCATTCCGGCATTGGCTAACAAGCACCGTAAACCGCCGTTTGTCTGTGCCGGGGTGTCTACTCATTAAGCTGTTACCTCCCCGGTGGGGAAGCGGACAAGCGGAAGCCCAAAGGGGTGTTGCGGGTCTGTTTCAAGGGCAATCCCGTATTTTGCTTCAAGCCGCCTGTATTTTTCTTCGCGTTCCTGTTCCCACTGGCGGTAACAGGCGGTAAGCTGCCGGACTGCCTGTGCTGTCTGCCGTTGTTCCCGTTTCTTTCTGATACGCTTATTCACTGTCTGCGTCCTCCTGTAAATCTGCCCCGTCGATTTCGTAAAAATCAAATTCCTCGTCCGGCTTCACGATAGCGGGGCGGCGTTTGATGTACTTCTCCATGTCAAAGGCGTTTTTCTTGTCATAATCAGAGAGGTACTTGTATTTCGGGTGCTTTGTAATGTCGAATTTATCACTGAAAAAGGGGCGTACCCCGCGTACCTGTAAGATACATTTCCCTCCGTCCATGACCGCGATCTCGTCCTGCGTCATAAGCTCTTTGCCACATTGTCAAGTGATGAATTGAATTTTTATCGAATAATATTGTCGAATTAAGGCTTTTGTGATAATCTCTATCTCAGACAGAACAATAACCATTGGGGAATTTTATATTATGAAGAAGCCAAAGCTAACGATAGAAGAACAAATTGAGGACATGAAAAGTAAGAACATAACCTTCCAATATGTTTCAGAAAAAGAAGCCGCTGATTTTTTAAGGCACAATAATTATTATTTTAAACTCAAGTCATATGGGAAAAATTATGAGAAATATCGAATCCCTGCAAAAGCCGGTCAATATGTGAACCTCGACTTTTCTTATTTGCAGGAACTGTCTACTCTGGATATGCATTTGCGTAAACTGATACTTTCTATGGCACTTGATATTGAACACGCTTTAAAAACAAAGATTTTGTTTGATTTAAGCAATAATGCTGATGAGGACGGATATTCGATTGTCCAGAAATATCTGGATACAGATTATACAAGACGGAAAGATTTGTATGATAAAATTGGCAATTCTGCCGCCAGCGACCTTATCAGGAAACGAAAGGAAGCGGATGACAGCTATGCCATGTGGGAAATTGTCGAAGTATTGTCTTTTGGAAAATTTATTGATTTATACCAGCTATATTATTCCATTTACAAATCTCCAGAAGATTACAGCAGTTTCCTCTGGTCTGTCAAATTTTTGCGGAATGCGGCTGCACATAACAACTGCCTGCTGAACAGCCTGAAAGCGCCTTATCATATCACAATCCACAAAACCAAAGAAATACAGACCGAGCTTGCTAAAATAAAAACCATATCACAAAACCAAAAAGAAAAATGGATGAGCAATCCCGTTATCCATGATTTTATCTGTTTAGTATATGTGTATGTCCGGCTCATTAAAAGCAAAGGTATGAAACAAAAGGGCATCAGCGAACTGAATGAACTGTTCACAAATCGGATGTCAAGACATAAAATATATTTTGAAAAGAACGATACTATCATGGAAAGCTACCGCTTTGTTTCAAAAACCATATCTTACCTTTGCAACAAATATCGAAAATAGATTGATTTTTGACAGAATGGTGGTATAATAGTCATTGACGAACAAAAAACAATGGTTTTTTAGCGGAAACGGTGCCCGCATTGTTTCCGTATTTTTTATTTTAATGAAATAGTTTCTGACAATGCATAACCTCCCACCATCAGGTGAGAGGTTATGAACTCATTTATTCCATTATTCCTGAATTTCTCCAACAAAGTTATAGATGATTTTGACTTCCTGATACTTCTGCCTGCCCTCTTTTCTGACTTCGCCTATCAGAATACGGTCAACAAGACGGTTCAGCACCGCTTCGTCCAGCTCCTTGATTGTGGCGTACTGCCGGATTTCCTTGATAAAAGATTTTACATCGTTTTCCTGTCCGTCAGACTGCCGCATCATCAGCGTAAGTTCCTGTCCCCGGCATTGATTCTGTTCCTGTTCTGTTTCCAAAGCCGCTGTCAGCTTCATAAAACGCTGCTCCGTCAATATGCCTTTTGACTTGTCGGTATAAAGGCTGAAAAACATATCATCAATCTCTTTATTTCTTGCCTCTATCTGTGCCAGTTCCTTTTTGATTTCTGAAATATCAGCAAGATAGCGGTGTTCCATGCGTCTGCTCAACCGCTGGTAGAACATATCAGCGTCTTTCAGTGCCATAGCGGACAGCTCCTGAATATCATTCAAAACAAGGTTATACAAATCCCTTGCTTCTATTTTGTGGCTGGTGCAGGCATTTTTCCCTAACCGATTGTAGGTCTGGCAGATATAATAGGCTTTGTCAATGGGTTCCCGTTCTTCCCCCGTAAACCGGTTTTTTCCGGTTCTTCCCACTTTTTCATAACGCACCTGCATGGATTTCCCACAGGTGGCACAGTAGACAATGCCATGAAAAAGATTGTAAAACGGACAATTATTGCCCTGCATGACCGGCGGTCTGCGGTCAATGATTTCCTGTACCCGTTCCCACTCCTGCGGTGAGATGATTGCTTCATGGCAGTTATCAATCACTTCCCAATCCTCTCTGGCAATAATGTCATAAGTGTTGGAACGGATACCTTTCTGGTGTGTTCGGCAGACTAAATGGGAGCCTTTGTAGAACGGGTTCCGCAGGATATGGTTAATTCTTGAACTGCCCCACGAATAGTAATTCACATCACAGTTCGTACCGCTTTTTACTCTTGTGATAGGGATTTTTTCTTCCATAAGCCGTTTTGCAATCCGCATACACCCCAGTCCGTCAAGGGCAAGGTCATAGATATGCCGGATAACCGGGGCGGTTTCCGGGTCTATAATCAGATGACCGTTATCCTCCGGGTCACGCATCAGACCAAGCGGCGGCTGTCCTCCCCCAAATTTCCCCTGTCTGGAGCGTGTCATACGCCCCGCCAGCACTTTCTTTGAAATGTCCCGGCTGTACATGTCATTCAGGATATTTTTAAACGGAGTGATGTCCATTTCCTGCCTTGTCAGGCTGTCCACGCCATCTGTAATTGCGATATACCTTACTTTGTGTTTTGGGAAAAAGATTTCGATATAACTGCCGGCTTCAATATAATTCCTGCCAAGCCTTGAAAGGTCTTTGGTAATGACACAGCCGATTTTCCCGGCTTCAATGTCAGTTATCATCCGCTGGAAAGAGGGGCGGTTGAAGTTCCTCCCCGTATAACCGTCATCCACGTAATATTCATACTGGAACATCCCGTTTTTTTCAGCATATTCAGTAAGCATAAGTTTCTGGTTGCTGATACTCATGCTCTCGGTGTTCCCGCCATCCTCAAGGGACAGCCTGCAATAAAGGGCAGTTATTTTCTGATTTGGTTTTGATTTCCTGTTCATAGTGTTCTCCTTCTATGAACAGGGACATGACACTATTATAATACCATGCCCCTGCCCGTATTTCAACCTTTTTATGACGCTTTTTTATCCAGCCATTCTTCAAACTGTCTACATGTCTGCTTTTCAATCAGATGTTCAAAGGCTTCTTTCATGGTCTGCTTTCCGGCAAACTCACGCACCACAATAAACTGCACCTTATTGTTTCCTGTACTGTCTTTCTTCTTTTTTTCTGCCATAGGCATTTCCTCCCGAAAAAATATGCCCGACAAGGAAGAAGCTGCAACGAAGTCCGGCAACGGACGTAAAAAAATGCAGATTCCTGTTTTGTCAGGCAGTTATGGTTGTATCTGTTCCTGTTTTCTTTTTTTATTATTATTTGGTTGTTATGGTTGCCGGTACAGCAAATACCTTGCAAAATCAAGGAAATTTCCCCGACAACATGCCCTGCAACGAAGCATGAACCAGACCTGCAACCCGTTCCTATTTTTCAAAGACAAGCTCCATCTGACGGGCTTCTTCCTCTGTCAGTTCCGTAAAACCCTCTGTTCCATTCCCAAGCAGATTGTCAGTGCCGGTTGCACGTTCCCAGCCTTTCTGTCTGCCATATCCGGGAAAGCGTCTGGGATTCTTAAATGCCTGCCAGCCGGAAACAGAGTGGTTCATAATATCGTTGATTTCCCGGATTTCCCATTGCTTCGGTTCTTCAAAGGCATGGTTCAGAGCTTCTTTGTAAAGCTGTTTGGAGCAGACCATATTTCCCTTAAAATCATCCAGAAATTCCTGTATCATGCCAGCCTTTGTATCCTCTGGCATAAAAACAGCCTGATATTCTTTCAGATAGTCCTGCATGGCAGGGGAAAAAGAAAGGGAATAGTCCCCTCTCCGGTAAATATTCATTGCTTCCGCCCACATCTGCCCAATATATTCCCTTGAACCGGCTTCATCCGCAAGGATATGAACCTCTGCCTTGTCCGGCTCCACCATGACCGGCAGGAAACGCCGATTCCCGGTTCGGTCAAGAGGGAGAAAGTCTATGGTGTTGGATGTTCCCCCAAACACGCACTGACGCATACGGTCAGCCGGGTGCGTATCATAGGGAACTTTATAGACTTCCTTTGACCGGCTCAGAAAAGATTTGATTTCCTCTATGCTCTTTGCATTGGCGGTAGCAAGCATTTCCGACATTTCAATAATCCAGTGCCCCTGCAATTTGCGGTAAACATTGTCATCATCCAGCTTCTTCAAATCATCTGTAAACCAGTCATCTTTGGCTGCAAGCAGACGGAAAAAGGTGGATTTTCCGGCACCCTGACCGCCCACCAGACAGAGCATGACCTCAAATTTACATCCCGGCTCAAATACCCGGCGGATTGCACCCAGCATGAAAAGCCGCAAGGCTTCCCGACAGTAACCGCTTTCTTCCGCACCAAGAAAATGGGAAAGGGCGTGACTGATACGTTCTTTCCCGTCCCAGCAGAGGGAATTTAAGTAATCCCTTACCGGGTGGTAGCGGTTCTGGTCGGCGGTCAGCCGGATTGCCTTCTGGATATTTTTCTCACTGGTAAGACCGTAATTCTTTTCCAGATAGTACATGAAATAACATATATCAGTGTCCGTAAGGGCAGGGGAGTTCTTTACCCACCACAGTGGCTTTCCAACGTCCACACGCTCTGTCAGCAGGTTGTAGCGGACTGCATGGGACAATACCGGGTCATACTGAAAGACCGTCAGGCAGTTCCCAATCGTATTCTTCACATTCCCTTTATCGTTCAGCTCCAGCATATCCCGGACTTCTGCCACGCTCCCTGCCGGTTCGGTGTTCCCTGATGTCGGTAACATTGTTTCTTCCCCGGTTTCTGTTGATTTCTGATAATCGTTCTCCAAGTTTTCTGACCTCCTTTCCATGCTCCCGTACAATCCATTCTTTTTCTTCCGTATCCCCAAAGAGAAATATATCCAGAAGATACTCCACATAAGAAGTCCGCTGCAATGCTTCCACAAACAACGGATTCCATTCGGTATCTTCCGGCTTCGGAGCATATCTTTTTTTCCATTCATACAGGGAATGGAGATAGTCGCACAACACCCGGCAACAGTCCCTCTCTTCCTGTCTGGACTGCTTTTTCTGTGCCAGTTTTAGCTTTGCCCGGACAGATTCTTTCAGGGACGCTCTGCCTCTGCTGTCATAAGTGATGAAAAAATCATCTGCCAGTTTTTCAGCCGCTTCTTTCAAGCCAAGTCCGAACAGCCGGGCGGTAAAATCAATCACATCCCCGTCTGCTCCGCAGCCAAAGCAGTGAAAACGCTTATCCAGTTTCATGCTGGGATTTTTGTCATTGTGGAATGGACAGACCGCCATCCCATTTCTTCTGACCTTTATTCCGTAATGCTCCGCAGCCTGCCTTGTCGTGGCAGACTGCTTTACTGCTTCAAACACATTCAAATCAATACCTCCAAAATAAAAAGGCACTCATCATTCTCAATCGAAAATGGCAAGTGCCTGTTAAAGTTCCATATCCTGTTTTCTGTGTGGCAGCGTATTTCTCCTTTCCGCTTCAAGCCGGGCAATATCAGCCTGATTTTTATGCAGTTTATCAAGGATAGACGTTCTGGCTTTTTCCTTAATCTGCTCTGTATTTGCTTTCCTGACTTCCGGCTTCATCAGCGTAGCCTTAACCGCTGCCATTGCTGTCTGCATGGCTTTTGTGATTTTTGTAACCACACCGTCCAGACGGGCGGCAGCATATTCCCTTTCTTTTTGGGAAGCCTTACGCTCCGGGGAGAGTACCCATGCTTTGGACTGCTCCACCATTTTAATGTCCTGCCTGTGCGTTTCCACCCGGACAGTATCACTCACAACCTCCACCGCCTTATCATAGGCAATTTCGGAAACATCATCAATAAGGGATTCCACATCATCAATCTTCAAGGTCAATGCTTCCAGCTTTCCTTCTTTCTCCTGAATCGCTGCGTCCTGTTTTTCAATCCGGCTTTGCTGGAACTGCAACGCTTTTCGCTGCTGATACATCATATCGCTCTGTGATTGAATGGATTGTTTCTGGCTTTGAATAAGCGTTTTCTGGGACTCAATCTGACCGGACTGTTTCGCCATTTCTTCCTTTTGTTTCGCTAAGATGAAGTCCTGCTTTTCCAGATATTTGCGACCGCCGTATTCCGGTTCTTCCTCCAGATGAAGCCCATGCTTTTTACAAATATCAAAGAGCATAGTCCGGCAGGCAGCGTCAAAAGTCATTTTCCTGTTATTGTACCGGCTTGATTTTTTGTCCGGCTCCGGCAGTTCAAAGCCGAGGGCTTCCAGAGCCTTTTCCTGCTGTGGGCAAAGCTCCCCATACTGATTTTCACAGTCAAAAACATGGCGTTCATGGATATGGGGCGTACTTTCATCAATGTGCAGCGCCCAGTCCAGAATGTGGACATGGGAGCCGAAGCGTTGTTCAAATTCTGCAAAAAATTCCGTTGCAATCAGAAAGAGCGTTTCTGCTGGGGCGTGTTCCTCTATTTTCCCAATTTGCAGTAAACTTTCCTCTGGGCAGGTCTTTTTATTTTTAAGGATTTCGTCTGTTGTGCGGTTCCGTTCTGTGTGTCGGTTCTTTTCGTTCCGGGCGTTCTGCCCGATTGTATAATCCGTATAGCGGTTGCGGTAATAAAGCTGTTCGACTTCCTCAAAAGTGGAAGCCATTTCGATTTCATCACTGTTCTTTTCTGCAAGCCGGCGGTACCCGTTATAGCAGTCCCAATAGACATTTCTTTCCGCCCGTTCCCCGTCAATGTGTTCGCTGTGGCTCACATCAAAACTGCGGTCATTGTGCTTCGGATTGTAAACGCCATGCTTCCCGGCACGCCCGTTGTGTTTTGTCAATTTCAAACTGTTTCCCTCCGTTTCTTCAAGATTTTCCCCACAAGGGGAATGGCAGCGAAGCTGCATTTTGCTGTGCTTTTGCGTCAGGTAATAACCCAGTATGGAGTGTCGCAGGCAACACTCCTCTGGGCAAGGCTGCCGCCCTTGACCCGCACAGGGATGTTGCACTCCCTGTACCCTTGCACAAAGGGCTTGCCGCCCTCTGTACTCCCGCCCGAAGAAGCCGAACCTCGTAATTTTCCCGGTCGCTCGTTTTCCGCTTCTTCGATTTTTTCAGAACCTTCCGCTGGAAACTTCCGAAAAAAACAGACCGCTTTACTTTCCAGTAAAATGGTCTGTTTAAAAAGTTTACAAATATTCATTTACAAAGCATATCCTGTCATATGCTAAAGGATGAATTTATTTACTAATTTCATCAATGTCAAGAGAATATCCCATGACCTCTCCGACATCAGTAATTTTTCCTTTGACGATAACTGTATCTCCTATGGACATATCCATAATCGCAGTCTTTTGGTCATCATTTTTTATATAGCATTGAACACCCATAATTGCAAACTCATCATCGACAGGTGTAATAGAAATATATTTTCCACTGCTGTCAATTACGTTTAATCTTCCAGTCAACTCTACATATTGTTTCTCATATTTATCAGTTGCTTTCATAGCATTGGAGTTTAAATCATCCATAAGCTCAGAAACATTATAAGCGGTATAACTGATTTCTTCCTCTACTTCCTTTTGGCTTGAATCTTTGTTGTCCGCAACAGTATCATTTGTAGTTGTATTATTTTCCTTGCTTACAGTATTAGATGATTCATCTTTTCCCCCAGCACTGCCTATCGCTCCAATAACTATCAAAACTACAAGAACAATAAACCAAGGACGCTTATAAATTGGTTTTTTGTTTTTGCCCCCACATTTTGGACATACTTTTGCTCCTGTCGCAATTTCCTCGCCACAGTGTTTACATGTGACTAATTTAGGTTGCTTTGCCATTTTAGAAATTCCTCCTTAGATAAAGTGTACTTTTTCGCAACTAATTTGAAGAATGATTTTTCATCAAAATTTCTTGCTTTTTCGCAGATTTTTGGTATAATTATATACAATCGGTTAAATGAGCAGTAAATCGAAAAAGTACACTTTTCCGATTTATCGTATCTCCCCGAAAACCTAATCTTTTCCGAATTTCTTAGCCTTGTCATGAAACGTGCTTTCCGCCATGTTACAGGCTTTGGCGGCTTCTTTTTGTGTCAGTTTCTTATTTTTCCATGCCTTATGAACTTCATAGAAATTATCCGGCAATGGTTTTGGCGGTCTGCCGAATTTTACACCCCTTGCTTTTGCCGCCGCAATGCCCTCTGCCTGCCTTTGCCTGATGTTAAGGCGTTCATTCTCTGCCACATAGGATAGTAATGCCAGCACAATATCACTGATGAACGTTCCAAGCAGATTTTTCTCACGTCTGGTATCAAGCAGCGGCATATCAATCACAACAATATCTGCTCCCTTTTCCTTTGTGATAATACGCCACTGCTCATTCAAATCTGCGTAATTCCTGCCTAAACGGTCAATGGACTTTACAAACAGAACCGTATTTCCGTTCAGTTTCCGCAGCAACTTCTTATATTGTGGTCTGTCAAAATTTTTACCCGACAGCTTATCCATATAAATATTTTCCTTTGGTACACCCATTTCAAGAAGTGCAATCCGCTGTCTGTCCTCATTCTGTTCCCGGCTGCTGACACGCATATAGCCGAGATATTTCTTATCTTCCATGCAATCCTCCCGTTTTTTCTGTAAAACAAAAGTGCCCCATGCACTCCGACACAGGACACTTTCCAGAATGCCATGCACTCTGCAATATATTTTTTTGCTTCCCTGCAACGCTCAAAAGTACTATTTCACTGTACCCCTTATCTTTGTACCCTGCTTACAGGAAACGGTCAAAACATCAAGTCTGCACCCGATGTTTTAACCGTAAACCGCCCCGAAATCATGCTGTTTTTCTGTCCCCTGTCTGCAATGCCTGAAAACCATGCTGTTTCGCATATTCCCTTGCCGCTGTCCGGCGTTCCTCACTGTAAGGCGGTATCAGGCGGATAGACAGCCTTGACTTGTCCATGACATAAGTGACACCACCCTCCAAATTCTGACACTTCAACCGACACAGAGCAGGGTATTTTCTGCTATACTCCGCAAGCCTGCGTTTTAGGTCGGCATTATGTGTGTAAATGGTGGCTTCACTTTCTTTCTCATTGAAATTCACAATCGTTTCTTTCTCGTATTTAGACAGCTTTCCCATATAAATCCTCCCAATCTGTGCTTCTTTCCACAATGCGGATATACTTCTTTGCTTCAAAATATCTTTCCATTTCCAAGCGGAGATGACGGTAAAAGCAGGGATACCATTCTCC
>BLMJ01000063.1 GCA_011960625.1 Lachnospiraceae bacterium
ACCATTCCATAAAACAAGGTTAGCTAAAGCAAAGGAACAGGTAAAACAGCCGACAGTTGCCGAGGGAAAACAGCCCAAAACCCACAGCAAGAGAAAGGGAGATATGGCACTACGAAACGTTCACGATATGAACAGGAAAGTATTCTCAATTATAACGCCGGAGAACAGACCTCCACCCTCTACACAAGGGATAAGGCAGTTATGCGGAAACTTGACACGCTTGTTGCCGACTTCCCCGATGCATACAAGCTGACAGCGCAGGACGAGGTATCTAAGACCTATTCCTTTCCAAAGTCTTTTGTCAGCTACCGTAAGCCGAGGGCAATCAGTACCGATCAGAGGGAACGTGCAAGGCAGATGATGATTGCTAATAATAGGACCAAGGGAGATTAAGCAAAATTTAATGGAATTGTGTATGTGCTTGTGGTAAGATAATGACATTGAACAATTCGACAAATTGAAGTTATAGAGAATGTAAGTAAGGAGTTTAACAATGAAAAATCTTTTGAAAAGTAACCAATTTGCAGTTTTCATAATCTTAACTTTTTTAATCTATGTAATGTCCAATGGAGAATGGTGTATCCCGTTCTTTGCATGGATTTATCCAATTTTGTTTTTACATATGTTTTCTCTCAATCATACCCGAAAAGTATATCTTATAATTGGATCAATATATGCCATTGGGTTTGTTTTCCAGTTTGAAAAAGCCATCGGAATGGATATAAAAATATGTATAGTGGTAGCTTTTTTGGTAGCTTTTCTGAAAATTTTACCATATATCTATTGGTCTAAATCAAAAATGAGATTTCAAGATACTGTTATTTTTGCAAGTATAATGGTATCAATAGAATATATCATCTATTTGGTATATCCTATTTTGGGCGGGTTGTCTGATGCTTATACACAATACCAAAATCTATACCTGCTACAAATAGTAACGGTAACAGGGATTTACGGAATCACCTTTTTAATGTATTGGACGACGGCAATGGTTATATGGATTTGGAACAATAAAAGCAAAAAAGAATACATCAGAAAATACATAATCGTATATGGTTCTGTAATTGGCTTGGTATTTGTCTATGGAGTTGTTATGTTTCATTTTGTAGGAAATTCAGATAAAAGTGTTAGAATTGCTGGAGTAACCGTTCCGATTTCAGAGCTGTTAAATAATGATAAAGATGTATATTCTACATTTTATACCAATACATTTACTGATGAAAACATTACAAATACAAGGAATAAACTATCATCAGTAGCTGATGAACTTTTCCTAAAAACAGAGTTGGAAGCACAAGCAGGTGCAAAGATTGTTTTTTGGTCTGAACTGAATGGAGCGGTTTTAAAAC
>BLMJ01000064.1 GCA_011960625.1 Lachnospiraceae bacterium
AACGTAGCCTGATGGAAATTTAGGCAAGGAGGTTTGCCTGAATATAATGCAGACAATACACTAGGATAGTCTTTTGGATGGCGGAGAGTTTCTCCGCCATTTTTATACACTAAGTTCTGGTAGATTTCGTTGTGTTTTCCTGTGTTAAAAAATTTTGATTGCGATAGAGAATTTCTATAAATAATATTATTCATAGAAAATGTGCAAAGTATACAAAAATAAATTTTCTGTTTGTATACCAATGACCATGAAAAATATGTCAAAAAAGATAAAATAGTAATGTATGAAATGCATAATCTTAAGAAAGGATATGGAGAGGATGAGATGTTTAAGGTAAGCTATTTTTTAGAAGTTCTCCCTATAATCGCAAGTAAGGTCGACGTCACCTTTCAGCTGACGGTTGTAGCGACGATATTTGCGCTGCTGGTGGGAGTCATCATCGCCATCATCGGCTATTACAAGATTCCGGCCTTGTATCAGTTTACACGGATGTACGTTTCCATCATGAGAGGAACTCCGATTGTGGCGCAGTTGTACTTTTTCTATTATGGAATTGCCCTCTACAGCGCTTTCGTCCGCGATATGACGCCGCTGATTGCGGTTGCGGTGGTGATGAGTCTGAATATGGGAGCCTTTATGTCCGAGAGTATCAGAGGCGCGCTGCTTTCTGTGGACGAGGGGCAGAAAGAAGCTGCATATTCGCTGGGAATGACGAATCTGCAGTTGGTGTGGAGGATTATTATTCCTCAGGCGGTCCGCGTCGCCCTTCCGCCCTTGTTCAATGACATTATCAACCTGATAAAGCAGACGTCGCTGGCCTTTATGCTGGGCGTTCCGGATATTATGGGCGCCGCTAAGATAGAGGGGGCAAGGACCTTTCGGTACTTTGAGATTTATGCGGCGGTAATGCTTATTTACTGGGTGATTATATTTATTCTTGGATTGGTACATAAGGTTTTGGAGAAGAAATGCGCGACCATGTATTAGGCGGAATCTTAAATAAGGCAACTTTTTAAGATATATTATGAAAAAGAGGAGAAGAAGAATTATGAAAAGACGTTTGATAGCAGCATTATTAGTGACAGCGATGGCAATGACAATGGCCGCAGGATGTGGGAACAGTGATTCAGGGGATTCCGGAGATTCCGGAAAAGATAAGGCGGAGACAGAGAATGATGCGGAGGAAAACTCCGACGCAGATTCCGATACAGGATATTCAGACCGGAAGGTTACCCTTGTAACGTCAGGATCAGGAGAGCCGTATACGCTTCTTGCGGACGACGGGACTTGGACAGGGATTGACGCCGAGATGTGGGCAGAGATTGAGGAGCGTACCGGCTGGGAAGTAGATGTAAAACAGGCGGCGTTTGACGCCATGTGGGGCGAGCTTGACACGGCCCGCGCGGACGTAGTCGCCAACTGTACTGCCGTTAAGCCGGAGAGAGAAGAGAAGTACCATGCGACCATTCCGTATTATGGAGACGCCCAGTGTGTCATCGTCAACGAGGGCAGCAGCTATAAAACGGCGGAGGACTTGAAAGGCAAAGTTGTGGGATGCACCAACGGACAGGCGGCGCAGACGATTATAGAGGACCTTGGGGCAGAGCTTGGTTTTGAAGTGAAGCTCTATGAGGACAGCGCAGTGGGTATGAACGACTTGATGCTTGAAAGAATCGACGCTTATGCAAATACCACCACCAATGTAAATGCATTTATGCATAATAACGGCGAGGCTGATTTCCGTTTCTTTGAGGAGAACCTGCTGGCAAACAACGTGGCATATTTCCTTCCGAAGACGGACGAGGGCGAAGAACTGAAAGAAGAGCTTAATAAGGTGATTCAGGAAATGCTTGACGACGGAACCATTGCCGGTATTACGGAGAAGTGGATGTTTGCTGATATGACACAGTTAATCCAGAAATAACAAAAAGTCAGGAAGATTGGGAATATTATGGGAACAGAGACACAGATGGTGAAGATTGAACATCTTTATAAAGAATTTGATGCGGAAACAAAGGTACTTACGGATATCAATCTAACCATCAATAAAAATGAAGTGATTGCTATACTTGGACCTTCGGGAACCGGAAAGTCAACGCTGCTTCGATGTCTGAACTATCTGACGGTGCCGACGAAAGGGCTGATTACCATCGGGGACGTTACTGTGGACGCAAGCCGCCACTCCAAGAGAGACGTCATCGAGCTGCGGAGACATTCGTCAATGGTATTTCAGGGGTACAATCTATTCAAGAACAAGACGGCGCTTGAGAATGTCATGGAGGCTCTGACCGTGGTTCAGAAGAAATCAAGGGCTGAGGCCGAAAGGACGGCTCTTGCACTCCTTGAGAAGGTAGGCATGGGAGAGAGAAAAGATTTCTATCCCTCCAAGCTGTCCGGAGGCCAGCAGCAGCGTGTCGGGATTGCGCGCGCTCTTGCCGTGAATCCAAACGTAGTGCTGTTCGACGAGCCTACGTCTGCCTTGGACCCTGAGCTGGTAGGCGAGGTGCTCAATACGATTAAATCTCTGGCGGAGGACGGGACGACGATGATTCTGGTCACACATGAGATTGGATTTGCCAGAGAGGTGGCGACCCGAATATTGTTCATGGACGGCGGGCGTATCGCGGCGGACGGCACTCCAAAGGAAATAATCGACAACCCAGAGAATCCAAGGCTTAAGCAGTTCTTGAATTTTGTGAATCGTAAATAGTTAGGAGGAAGCTGTCGGGGAATGACTGGATCAGGCATTTCCGGGCGGCTTTTTCTGTAAAAAAGAGGTAAGTGATATGGAAATACTGAAACGAAATACCGTGATAGAACAGATTAAGAAAGCTGCGAGTGAGGCGCAGACGTATTTGACGGAAATCAGAAGAGAGCTTCATCAGTACCCGGAGCTTGGTGTGGATTTGCCTGTGACCCATGAGATTATCAGCAGAGAGCTTAAGAAAATCCCGGGGCTTGACGTTTATGAGCATAAGGCGGGCGGCTTTGGAATCATTGCCCTCATGCGGGGCGAAAAGCCGGAGGGAAAGACGGTTCTTCTGAGGGCGGATATTGATGGGCTTCCCATAGAGGAAAAGGTGGATTGCGAATATAAGTCAAAGAATACGGGCCGTATGCATGCCTGCGGCCACGACGGACACGCCGCGTGGCTCATTGGCGCGGCTAAGATTCTGTCAAGGATTCGAAGCGAATGGGGAGGCTGTATTAAGTTCGTATTCCAGCCGGGCGAGGAGGTCGGCAAGGGGGCCGACGTTCTGATTGACGAGGATAAGGTTTTGGAAGACCCGACTGTGGATATGGCATTCGCCGCCCATGGGTGGCCTTCCGTTGAGAGCGGCAGGATTGGAATTGCCAGAAGGTATGCCTTCGGCTGCGTAGGGTCTTTCCGGGTAAAGGTCATTGGAAGGAAGGGGCATGCGTCCTGGCCGGAGCAGACCATTGACCCTATCGCCGCGGCGGGTGAGATTTACCAGCATATTCCGGCAATCCTTGCAAGAAAGATTGGAGGTACGGCTTCTAAGGTTATGTCCGTGACCTATATGCAGGCGGGGGACCCTAAAGTGCGGAACATTATCCCCACAGTATGCGAGTTCGGGGGTACTATGAGGGCGGTTAAGACGGAGACTCTTGAAATCATGGGCAGGGAATTGAGAAAAGAGGCGGAGGCAGTCTGCGGCGTCTATGGGGCTTCCTGCGAGGTGGACGTGCAGGTTCACGGCGGCGCGGTGGAGAATGCGCCTCACCTTCTTGAGGGGGTCAGAAGGGCTGCCGCTCAGATTCTCGGGCAGGAACAGGCGTATATAATTGAGGAAGATAATCTTGGCGGGGAAAATTTTGCAGAATACAGCGCGAAAGTTCCCTCTGTCTATATGTTTATCGGAATCAAGCCGGAAGGCGAGACGGAGGTTTTGGGGCTTCACAGCCCCAAATACCGGTTTGACGACGGGGTTCTTGCAAAAGCGGCGGGGGTATTTGCGGCTCTTGGGTACTTTGGCTGTATGGGGGAATTGGATAAATAACATATAGATATTATCTATAAATACCGGCTGAAAGGGCTAAAATCTATTTGACAGATGCAATTTTCTAGGAAATAATATTCATATGGGGTGGATGAATATGTTTGCGATTGAGAATTGTTACAGAATTATATTTGAAGCAATGCTCGAAGATTCTATATTTATGTGCATCGCTAAGAGGATTGAGGAATATACGGGGGCAGGGGTCGCGTTTGTGGCAGGGACAGGGAAGGTTCTCGCCTGCTCCTGCATTTGTGCAAAGCTGTTTCCTGTGTCTGCCGGGAAGGGGCATCTTACTTTTGAGGATTATGGATTGATTCGGGACAGGCAGGAGTTGGACGGCAGGCTTTGGTGCGTCACGCCTGTGTATGGAGGGAAGATAGCCATTGGCTATGTGGTGCTGATGTATGGAGAGAAAGAGGAGGAAGGCGCTTTTCAGGAATTAGGAGGTATTCTGGCGCAGAATGTGAAGCGGTATTTTCAGGAGGAGCAGAAACAGTATTTGTTCTGCCAGCCTCTAAATGAACATATGGCCGGATGGACGCTTTTTGAGGAGGATGCTTCAGGGTTTTTGGAGAAATATGGTTTCCCTGTAGGGAGCTATCTTGTGGTCTCATTTTTCAAGAAGGAAGGCAGATTAGCGTCCGTTTTGCGGGTGCTTTGGAACTGTTTGTATATTTACGAAGAGCGGGACGAGATTTTCGTGCTGCTGTACCAGTTGAGGGAGCAGGACGTCTCTCTTATCTATGGGGCTATTGAGGCGGAAAAAGAAAGCTGCTGTGTCAGTGAGGTGTTTTCGGATATCCGTCTGCTTAAGGACAAGAAGAAGATTTTGCAGAGGATGGCGCGGGTTAGAGATTCCCGGGAGAAGGCTTTTGTGCGCCGGGAGAAGGAGTGGTCTATGCGGGGCATGTACACGTATACGGCTTCTCTGATTGAGAAGGCGGGGCTTAGGGACTACTCTATTGAGGAGCTGATTTTGGAGGATGAGAGAAATAACACGGAGTTGTACCATACCCTTAAGAACTATCTTCTCTGTGGAAATAATGTCACGGCTGCGGCAAAAAGGCTGCATATTCACAGGAATACCTTGGTTTATCGGCTGAAGCAGATTAAGGAGTGTATTGAGGCGGATATGAATGATTTTGAGGTATCCAGAGAGTTGCTTGCTTTTATCATGATGTATGATATTGCGGGATGGGATTAAGGAGTTAGATGCGGGTTATGAGGATTGAACGGGAGCTGCCGGAGATTTTTGAGGAGTTCGGTGAGCAGAGAAAGACGGCTTTTTTGGAAATTAAGGAGTTTAAGGACAGGGGGATTCCTGTCGTGGGTATGTATTGTGCGTATTTCCCGCCGGAGCTTGCTATTGCCGCCAAAGCCGTCCCTGTGGCGCTGTGTTCGTTTGCGCAGGAGACTATTCCTACGGCGGAGCGGTTCATGCCCCAGAGTATGTGTCCGCTGGTGAAGTCCAGCTATGGCTTTGCGGTGGAGGATAAATGCCCTCTTTTTCATTTTGCTGATTTGGTAATCGGTGAGACTACCTGCGACGGTAAGAAGAAGATGTATGAGATGATGACGGAATT
The DNA here is from genome assembly GCA_011960625.1 of Lachnospiraceae bacterium. Classification (GTDB taxonomy): domain Bacteria; phylum Bacillota; class Clostridia; order Lachnospirales; family Lachnospiraceae; genus Sporofaciens. Next base: position 5,606 of record BLMJ01000064.1, read on the forward strand.
TAAGCCTGTTCATGTCATGGAGCTTCCAAACAGCCAGTCTGAGCGTGGGTATGAGTTTTGGCGGGGCGAGGTAATCCGCGCCAAGGAGTTTTTGGAGGAGTTTTTCCATGTGGTTATTACGGAGGAAATGCTTCGGGATGCGGTGAGGCTTAACAATCGGATTCGCAGGTCTCTTAAGTCTCTGTGCGATGTGATGAAGCTTAATCCTGCGCCTGTTTTGGGGGAGGATATTCAGAAGCTGGTCCTTGGCAGTAAGTATCGTTTTGACTTTCAGACGACGCCGGAGCTTGTGGCGGGCGTGCGGGAGAAGATTCTTGAGGAATACGGCCAGGGGAAAATGTTAGAGCAGAGGGTGCGGATTCTGGTGACGGGCTGCCCCGTGGGAGGGGACAGCCTGAAAGTGATACGTGCAATCGAGCAGAACGGCGGCGTTGTGGTTGCGACGGAAAACTGCAGCGGCGTGCGCGCCCTTTCAAGGATGGTGGAAGAGGACACGGAGGATATTTACGGGGCGATTGCAAGAAAGTATCTGGCAACGGGCTGCTCTATTATGACGCCTAACGATAACCGGATTGAGCTGCTTGGCGAGATTATCGACGAGTACCAAGTGGAAGGCGTGGTGGAGGTGATTCTAAGAGGGTGCCATTCTACCGGGGCGGAGTCTTTTTATATCCGCAAATTTGTAAATGAGGAGAAGCGTCTTCCTTATATTGCGGTTGATACAGATTATTCCAACGCGGATTCGGGGCAGATTGCCACGAGGCTGACCGCGTTTATTGAGATGATTCTGGAGGAAGGTCTTAGGGAAAAGCCTGTGGACATGAATGACTGCTATAAAATTGTGCTGTCGGGAACGAACAGAGGGTGCTCGGAGCAGGAGATTCTTGAGGATATCTGGAAGTATACGGGAATACCTATCGGTGAGTTTGATAAGGAGGGCCGTCTGGCTGTCTGCGCGGGGCTTGACGGGGAACCTCATGGGGATGGGGTATTTGCGGTTGAAAGGGATTTGCCCGAGGGACAGGGGAGGATTGCTGCGTATGCGGCCTCCCAAAAGCTGAGGAAGCTGGCGGCGCAGGTGGTGGATATCTTGGTTCGAGGTTATAATATGAGGAGACAGTTTTCTCTGGGTGAGAAGTGCGGGCAGCCGGATTATCTCTGGGTTGCGGCGGAATGCAGCGGGGATTTGGAGAGAATCTATGAGGCCGTTAGGATGGAGGAGGAATTTCACGGAAAACCGGAGAAGCCTGACGGCAAGCGGATGTTTGTGTCTTGTATACGGGGCAGGGACGACAGGAAACGTCTGATTGACGTGTGCAGGGAGTGTATGCGGGGGCAGGACGGGCAGGTTGTGGTAGGAAACGGCTTTCAGGATGCGTCCGACAAGGAAGAGAACGGCAGGCTTCAGGAGCGGGTGCTTATGCTTGCCAGAGAGAAGAAGGAGCGTGGAAACGTACGGCTGACTGAGAATTTTTATTATGAGCTTGCCGTGGATTGTATGAGTGAGAAGATGGAGCTTGCCTCTCTGTATCCGGAGGAGCTTAAAAAGCTTCAGCGGGAAGGGGCGGAGAAATGGAAGGAGCTTTTTGAGACGCTTTACTGGTATCTGCGGATGAAGCGCAACGTGGCTTCTACCGCGGCTAGGATGAAGCTGCACCGTAATACGCTGCTTCCGCGGATTGCCAGACTGAATGAGATGATAGAGGTGGATGAGATGGAAGGGGCGGATTGTGAGAGGCTTCTGCTTGTGATGGAGGTGGAACGCCGGAAGAGGCTTGCGGGCGTCTGGGATTTATAGGAATGACGAAAATATGTCGAAAAATGTCGTATAAAGTCGAAGAGAAATCCTTGAAAAAAAAGAAAAGAGGGAATATAATAAAGAAAAGATAGATAGTGACGTCACTACAGGGCTGGTCGAGAGACCCTGGTCCACCAAAAGGCGGGGAATTTCCTCGCCATTTTTGTTACATAGAAGGATTCGTATAAAAGAGAGAGATTCATGAAAGAAAAGATTTTAAGTATTTTTATTGATGAATCCGGTGATTTTGGTCCTTATGATTCTCATTCCCCGTTCTATTTAGTTTCTATGGTTCTGCATAATCAGAGAGTTGATATCACAAAGAATGTTGATGAACTTGAAAATCATATGAGGAATCTTGGATATAAACAGCATGCTATCCATACAGGACCGTTAATACGTCGGGAGTCTGTGTATACAAATGATGATATTGACGAGCGAAGACGGCTCTTTCATGCTTTGTTCCATTTTACAAGAAGATTAGATATCAGATATGTCTGTGTTAAGATTAAAAAGAGAGAATGTCCGGATGTCGTTGCTTTAACTTCTAAAGTATCCGGCGCTATTACCGATATATTTAGAATATATCAAGAGTTTTGGGAACAATTTGACCATATCATAGTTTACTATGACAATGGGCAGGTTGAGCTTACAAAACTTCTGACTTCTGTTTTTCATACGCTCTATGTTCAGGTAGAGTTTCGGAAAGTAAAACCCGTGAATTACAAACTTTTTCAAGTTGCCGATTTGATATGCACTATGGAGCTTCTTATAGAAAAGGCGGATTCTAACGCATTTTCCCGGTCTGAGAAAACTTTTTTTGGTTCTGTCCGTGATTTCAGGAAAAATTATTTCAAACCTCTGATGAAAAAATATTTATAAAACTGTCCCCCTTTAAAAATTCACTGTCATATGTTAAAATATTTACAAACTTGAAATGGAAAGAAGGAGACTGGTGTATGGACAAATTATATGATGTAACTGCATTAGGTGAGATGTTAATTGATTTTACCATGAATGGAAAGAGCGAGCAGGGGAATAATCTATTTGAGGCATGTCCCGGCGGAGCGCCCTGTAATGTGCTTGCAATGCTGAATAAACTTGGAAGAAAGACTGCATTTATCGGGAAGGTTGGCGAGGACCAGTTTGGACGTCTGCTGAAAGGTACGATTGACGAGCTTGGAATTGAGACGAGGGGATTGATTCTGGATAAGGAGATTCCTACTACGCTGGCATTCGTACATACGTTTCCGGACGGCGACAGGGAGTTTTCTTTCTACCGCAAGCCCGGGGCGGATATGATGCTGGCGGAAGCTGAGGTGGATTTTGACCTGATACGTCAGTCGAAGGTCTTCCATTTCGGGACTCTGTCTATGACGGATGAGCCTGTGAAGGCGGCCACGAAAAAGGCTTTGGAGGCTGCCAAGGAAGCGGGCTGCCTGATTACTTTCGACCCGAACTTACGTCCTCCGCTGTGGCGTTCCCTTGATGAGGCGAAGGAGCAGATGGAGTATGGTTTCCGGTATTGCGACGTGCTTAAGATTTCGGATAATGAGATTCAGTTTGTCTCCGGAAAGGAAGATTATGATGAGGGAATACGTTATCTGCAGGAGAAGTACCAGATTCCGTTGATTTTCCTGACCATGGGGAAGGACGGAAGCAGGGCGTATTACAAGGATTTGCGCGTAGAAAGGAAAGGATTCTCTGTGAAGGCGATTGAGACCACAGGGGCAGGGGATACTTTCTGCGGATGTGCAATTAATGGGGTGCTGACCCATGGACTTGAGAATCTGACCCAGGAGGCGCTGGGGGATATCCTGACTTATGCCAACGCCGGAGCGGCGCTGATTACCATGAAGAAGGGGGCAATCCGTTCTATGCCGAATCCGGAAGATATTGAGAAACTTTTGGAAGGTTAGTGTTTTGACTGCATTAGTGGAGCTGGTTTAGGCGTGCTGCCTGACCATGAGAACGGAGTGTGAACGGATTATGAGAGTAGACCGGTTTAAGATGGAGCGGGAAGGACTTGTGGAGGAAGGCCAGGAGGTAGAGATTAGCGAGAGGAGCGCCGTGACAGGGCAGTATACCTATCTGGTGGAGCCGTCCATTGCCATGTCGGGAATCTACAGGACAAGCGAGAGACTGCATGCCCGCAGGGGAGTTATTCAGAAGATTGAGAAGACTGACAAGGGGTTCTATCTGTTGGTTGAGACGGAAGGGTAGAAGGCGGCCTGTTTTCCTTTAAGGGATAGGCAGACCTTTTCGGGCAAGTCGTCCGTTGACATCGTATGAAAAAGCACATATAATAAAAAGTAGGAAATGATATAGAAAGAGTGGGGACCGGACAGATGATTGCGAAGAATGACGAAGTAAAGAGGAGTAAAATATGGAGAATCGTTACTGCGGTTTCGACAGTCGTAATCATTGTGGGGGTTGTCCTGCTGCTTACGAAGTTGTTTACCACGAATCCGCTGGAGGGAGAATGGGCGGACGAAGACGGAAGTTTTAATATGTCTATTTTGAAGAATGGCTCTATGGTGATTACTATTCCCGAGGAGGGAGCGGACTTGAGCGTGGATGTGGACATGAAATATACGCTGAATAAGGATGAGAAGACGATTACTATTACTCCGGATGAGGCGGGATTTCAGAAGTTGGCTGACAAGACGGGAGGACAGTATACGGAGGAAGAGATTCGTCAGGCTTTGTCCACTGTGATTACGACTTTTGATTATAGTGTAGACCAAGAACAGCTTACCTTGACGGAGCGTGAGTACGGCGAGCAGTTAGTTTTGATAAAAGAGTGATAGGTTTACCCCTCTATCTGGCTTAAATGTGCGGTAGAGGGGGTTTTTGTCAATAGGAATCCGTAACAGTGAAGCCGGCAGGCCAAACTGTTGCATTAAGATAGAAAGGGGTAAGATGCGGTATGTACAGAGATGAGACGAGAAAGGTTCGGATTGGAGACGTCACAATCGGGGGCGGAAGCCCTATTGCTATCCAGTCTATGACGAATACTAAGACGGAGGACGCGGAGGCGACGGCGGAGCAGATTTTGGCTCTTGAGAAGGCGGGCTGTGAGATTATCCGCTGTGCTGTGCCTACCATGGAGGCGGCGCAGGCTATAGGGAGGATTAAGGAGAGAATCCATATCCCGCTGGTTGCGGACATTCATTTTGATTACCGGCTGGCTATTGCCGCCATTGAGAATGGGGCTGATAAGATTCGTATTAACCCTGGCAATATCGGGGACGCCGATAGGGTACAGGCAGTGGTGGACAAAGCGAAGGAGCGTCAGATTCCTATAAGGGTAGGGGTCAACAGCGGTTCTTTGGAGAAGTCTTTGGTGGAGCGGTATGGAGGCGTGACTGCCGAGGGGCTGGCCCAAAGCGCAATGGACAAGGTACATATGATTGAGAATATGGGGTATGACAATCTGGTGGTGAGTATTAAGTCTTCGGACGTGATGATGTGTGTGAAGGCCCATGAGATGATTGCCAGGGAGTGTCCTTACCCGCTGCATGTGGGTATTACGGAGGCCGGAACCCTTCTTGCGGGAAATATTAAGTCCTCCATCGGGTTGGGGCTGATTCTAAGCCAGGGCATCGGTGATACCATACGTGTGTCGCTGACCGGCGCGCCTGTGGAGGAGATTCGGTCCGGGAAGATAATCCTTAAGACGTTGGGGCTGCGGCAGGGAGGGATTGAGGTGGTTTCCTGTCCTACCTGCGGCAGGACGAAGATTGACTTAATCGGCCTTGCGAATCAGGTGGAGGATATGGTGGAGGATATCCCGCTGAATATCAAGGTGGCCGTCATGGGATGCGTGGTCAATGGTCCGGGAGAGGCGAAAGAGGCGGACATTGGGATTGCGGGCGGTATCGGTGAGGGGCTGTTGATTAAGAAGGGCGAGGTCGTTAAGAAAGTTAAGGAAGACCAGCTATTAGAGACGTTGAGACAGGAGTTGTTGAACTGGAATGAGTAAACCATTCTTTGAGGTATTTCCCACGTTAAAAGTGGATGATGAACTACGCGGCATGTTTGAGCAGGCAGAGGTCAGCAAGGTGACGACTAATTCTGACCGGGATTTTATTAAGGTGCATCTGTTAAGCAGGTATTTGATTCAGAAGAAGTGTATCTGCGAGGTTGAGCGGAGATTAAAGGAGCAGTTGTTCGGGCGCAGTTATATTCAGATTGAGGTGATGGAGCAATATGACCTGTCTGAGCAGTATACGCCGGAGAATCTGATGAAGGAATATTTCGACAGTTTTCTTTTTGAACTCGACCAGCGCAGTGTGGTGGAGCGAAGTATGCTCCAAAATTCCAGTTTTGAGTTTCAGGAGGAGAATATTCTGTGCCTTACCCTTAGGGATTCGATTGTGGCTCAGGGGAAGCGGGATTCGATTACGAGTTATCTTACGGAGGTGTTTCGGCACAGGTTTGGACGTCCCATTGAAATACGGGTGCTGTATGAGAAACCGAAGGAGAGCGCTTTAAAATATAATGAGATTAAACTGAAACAGGAAGTAGAAGAGATTCTGAAAGCGAATATTGCTGTCCGGCAGGAGAATGGGAGACAGATGGGGCAGCAGGCAGACGAGGACGGGACATTTGCCGCGGAGGACTCTTTCGGGCAGAAGGCCGGCGCAGCCGTCAGTCAATCCGGCAGTGGAGGAAGCGTATCTGGCGGTGGATTCGAAAACGGCGCGGCGCAGGATGAAAGCAAGAGCGCCGGAAGAAACGCCGGACAGGAGAGTGGCAAAAAGAGGGAAAAGTCTGCCGGCGTCGTCGGAAGCGGTATGGGTCAGGAAGAAGGCAAAGCCGCGGGAGCGGGCGAGGTCCGGCAGTCCGGCAATCGTTCGGGCGGCCGGTTTGGAGGTTCTTTCGGTTCATCCAAAAAGAGAGGCTTTTCCAAGGGTTCTTGGGGGAAGTCCTCCGACGACCCGAATCTGGTCTATGGCCGGGACTTTAACGACGAGCCTATGGAGCTTCGGCAGGTGGTCGGAGAGATGGGCGAGATTACGTTCAGAGGGAAGGTAATCAGCTTTGAGACTCGTGAGATTCGAAATGAGAAGACGATTGTTATTTTTTCTGTGACGGATTTTACGGATACTATTACGATTAAGCTGTTTGTGAGAAATGACCAGCTTCCTGATATTCTGGGCGAAGTGAAGATGGGAGCTTTTCTGAAAATCAAAGGCGTGACCAATATTGACAAGTTTGACGGCGAGCTGGTTATTTCTTCTGTGGCGGGTATCCGCAAAATCAGTGATTTTACGGAGTCACGCAAAGATACTTCCCCTAAAAAGCGTGTGGAGCTGCACTGCCATACCAAGATGAGCGATATGGACGGTGTGTCGGATGTAAAGGGTCTGCTGAAACGCGCCCATGATTGGGGGCATAAGGCTTTGGCCATCACGGACCATGGGGTGGTGCAGTCATTCCCGGATGCCAACCACTATATTGAGTCTCTTGATAAGGACGACCCTTTCAAGGTCATCTACGGGGTGGAAGGGTATCTGGTGGACGACCTTGCGGATGTGGCTGTGAATGAGAAAGGGCAGTCGTTATATGGAACTTATGTGGTGTTTGACCTTGAGACGACGGGATTTAGCCCTATTAAGGATAAGATTATCGAAATCGGCGCCGTGAAGGTGGAGAAGGGGCAGATTACGGAGAAGTTCAGTACGTTTGTAAATCCCAAGGTGCCGATTCCTTTCCGGATTACCCAGCTTACCGGCATTACGGACGATATGGTTTTGGAAGCGCCGGATATTGAGACTGTGCTGCCTGAGTTCCTTGCGTTTATCGGGGACTCTGTGCTGGTGGCTCATAATGCCTCTTTTGACGTGGGTTTTATTGAGCAGAACTGTAGGTATCAGGATATTGCGCCGGATTTTACTTCTGTGGATACGGTGGCGATGGCGCGGATTCTGCTTCCGACGCTGTCGAAGTTTAAACTGAATGTGGTGGCCAATGCCCTTCATATTTCTCTGGAGAACCATCATCGCGCTGTGGACGACGCGGGGGCGACGGCGGAGATTTTCGTGAAGTTTATTGAGATGCTCAGAGACCGGAATATCATGAATCTTACGAAGCTGAACCAGTTTGGGGCGAATAACGGGGATGCGGTCAAGAAGCTGCCTACGTATCATGTAATTATTCTTGCGCGCAATGAGGTTGGGCGGGTGAATCTTTATACCTTGGTGTCCAAGTCTCATCTGGAATACTATGCCAGACGGCCAAGGATTCCCAAGAGCGAGCTGTCCAAGTACCGTGAGGGGCTGATTGTGGGGAGCGCCTGTGAGGCGGGAGAGCTTTTTCAGGCGATTTTGAATGAAAAGTCGGAGGAGAGAATTGCGCGTATCGTGAATTTCTACGACTATCTGGAAATCCAGCCTCTTGGCAACAACCGGTTTATGATTGAGAGCGAGCGGATTTCTAAGGTTGAGAGTGAGGAAGATTTAAAGGAGCTGAACCGGAAAATCGTGGAGTTGGGGGAACGTTTTAACAAGCCTGTGGTGGGAACCTGCGACGTGCATTTTATGGAGCCGGACGACGAGGTGTACCGGCGTATCATCATGGCCGGAAAGGGATTTTCCGATGCGGACAACCAGTCGCCGCTGTTCCTTCGCACCACGGACGAGATGCTTGAGGAGTTTGAGTACCTTGGCTCGGCTAAGGCGCAGGAAATCGTGATTGACAATCCCTGCCGGATTGCGGATATGGTGGAGCGTATTACGCCTGTGCGTCCGGATAAATGTCCGCCTGTGATTCCGGATTCGGATAAGCTTTTGCGGGAAATCTGTTACCAGAAGGCTCATTCCATGTATGGGGAGGAGCTTCCCCCTGTGGTGACGGAGCGGTTGGAGAGGGAGCTTAATTCTATTATCTCCAATGGGTTTGCCGTGATGTATATTATTGCTCAGAAGCTGGTGTGGAAGTCCAATGAGGACGGGTATCTGGTGGGGTCCAGAGGTTCTGTCGGTTCTTCCTTCGTGGCGACTATGGCGGGTATCACGGAGGTTAACCCCCTAAGTCCCCATTATTATTGCAGCCATTGTCATTACAGTGATTTTGAGTCTGAGGAAGTGAGGGCCTATGCGGGGGGCTGCGGGTGGGATATGCCGGATAAGGCGTGTCCGGTCTGCGGGGAAGCTCTCGTGAAGGATGGGTTTGATATTCCTTTTGAGACGTTCCTTGGGTTCAAGGGGAATAAGGAGCCGGATATCGACCTGAATTTCTCCGGGGATTACCAGAGTCTTGCCCATAAGTATACGGAGGTTATTTTCGGAGCGGGGCAGACGTACCGGGCGGGAACGATTGGTACGCTGGCGGATAAGACGGCGTTTGGCTATGTGAAGAATTATTTTACTGAGCGGGGGCAGGGAAAACGTAAATGTGAGATTGACCGAATCGTGCTTGGCTGTACGGGCATACGAAGGAGTACCGGACAGCATCCCGGCGGGATTATCGTGCTGCCGTTGGGGGAGGAGATTAATACGTTTACGCCTGTGCAGCATCCGGCAAATGATACTTCTACGGATATTGTGACTACCCATTTTGATTACCATTCTATTGACCATAACCTGCTGAAGCTGGATATTCTGGGGCATGATGACCCGACGATGATTAAGACTTTGGAGGAATATATCAGTTCTCCTGCTATGGATAATGAATATAATGAGACGGACAATAAGTTTGTCGCCACGAAGATTCCTCTGGACGATAAGGGCGTGATTTCTCTGTTCCATGATACGTCTGCCCTTGGGATTACGCCGGAGGATATCGGAGGCTGTCCGGTGGGGTGTCTGGGGATTCCGGAGTTTGGAACGGATTTTGTTATTCAGATGGTTGTGGATACGAAGCCTCAGACGTTGTCGGATTTGATTCGGATTTCCGGTCTGTCCCATGGGACGGATGTGTGGCTGAATAATGCCCAGGAGTTGATTCGCTCCGGGAAGGCTACGATTTCTACGGCTATCTGTACCCGTGACGATATTATGACCTATCTGATTAATAAGGGGATGGACTCGGAGCAGTCTTTTACCATTATGGAGAGGGTCAGAAAAGGGGCTGTGGCGAAGGGGAAATGTAAGGAGTGGCCTGAGTTTAAGGAGGATATGAAGGCCCATGACGTGCCGGAGTGGTATATCTGGTCCTGTGAGAAAATTAAGTATATGTTCCCTAAGGCTCATGCGGCGGCGTACGTCATGATGGCCTACCGGATTGCGTACTGTAAGATTAATTTTCCTCTGGCGTATTATGGGGCTTATTTTGGGATTCGTGCGGATGCCTTTTCCTATGAAATTATGTGTCAGGGGAAGGAGAATTTGAAGAGGTATATTGATGATTATAACCGGCGTTCGGATTCTTTGAGTAAGAAAGAGCAGGATACCATGAAGGATATGCGGCTGGTGCAGGAGATGTATGCCAGAGGGTATGAGTTTGAGCCGATGGATATCTATCAGGCGAAGGCTTCTAAGTTCCTGATTGTGAACGGGAAGCTGATGCCGCCGCTGGTCAGCATTGAGGGCATGGGTGATAAGGCGGCGGAGGCTGTGGAGGAGGCGGCCAAGGATGGACAGTATCTTTCCTTGGATGATTTCCGGCAGCGGACCAAGGCCAGCAAGAGTGTGATTGATTATATGGTGAAGCTTGGGATTTTAAAAGGTCTGCCGGAGTCGAATCAGCTGTCGCTGTTTGATTTGTAGTTTTTGCTGTATTTTTGTTTGAGGGGAGTTGGGCAGGTATGAGGTTCGGAAGGCGTAAAGGAGTGAGACGGGAGTGAGGCAGTCGCAGATTACGTTTTGGTGCCATGAAATTATCAGCTGTCAGGCGATGGAGGGCGGGTTCTATATTGATGCTACCATGGGGAATGGCAATGACACTTTGTTTCTGTGCCGGCTTGCGGGGGCTTCGGGGCGGGTTCTGGCCTTTGACGTGCAGGAGGAGGCTTTGGAAAGGACTAAGGGGCTTCTTGAGGAAGCCAAGGTGAGCGAGCGGGCAGAGCTTGTTTTGGACGGACATGAGCATATGGACAGGTATGTGCAGCGGGAGACTGTGGATGTGATTTGTTTTAATTTCGGGTATCTGCCGGGAGGCTGCCATGAGGTTGCGACAGCGGCGGATACCAGTGTGGAGGCGATAGGTAAGGGACTTGGGCTTCTAAAGCATGGGGGGATGATGAGTCTTTGTATTTACAGCGGCGGGGATACTGGATTTGAGGAGAAGGAAGAGATTCTCGGATATATTCGGAAGCTTCCGGCGAGGGAGTATACGGTGATTGTGAATGAGTATTATAATCGGGGGAATAATCCCCCGATGCCGGTATTTATTTTCAAAAATTAATTTCGATGTTACCCCTTGGCATTCCGATAAATCCTGGCCATATCTTCCCGCGATAATTTCTTCACGATTCCGATAGTGCGCGTGTTGCCGAAACTGCATTTGTCTGCCAGCTCCAAAATCTGCTCATCTGTTGGTTCAACGCCAAGTTCCCGCAATGTGGTGGGCATGCCGATACTTCGGTAAAAGTCCTCCATAGCTTCAATTCCTGCAAGGGCTGTCTCTTCGACGGAGCCTTTTTCCGGCGCCATCAGTACTTTGACGGCGAGCTTTGCGAATCTGTCCGGACATTCTTTGTATACGTACCGCGCCCAGCTTCCCCAGACTGCGGCAAGGCCGGCGCCGTGGGCGACGTCGAACATGCCCCCTAGTTCATGCTCTAGCTGGTGGGAAGCCCAGTCGCCGCCGTCGGTTCCGCAGCCGGTCAGCCCATTATGGGAGAGGCTTGACGCCCACATTACTTCGGCCCGGGCCTCATAGTTCTTTGGATTTTCTCTCAGCAGCCTTGCGCTTTTCATCACCGTTCTCAGCAATGCCTCGCTGATACCGTCTGTTATCTCCATATTGGTTCCGTGGTTCAGATACCTTTCCATCGTATGCATCATGATATCCACGCACCCGCTCTGGGTCTGGTAATCCGGCAGAGTGTAGGTAAGCTCAGGATTGAGGACGGCGAACCGGCAGCGGCTGTAATTGCTGCTGTAACCACGTTTTATAAAGCCCTCTTCGTTGGTGATAACCGAGGAATTGCTCATCTCACTCCCCGCCGCGGCAATGGTGAGCACAGCGCCGATGGGGAGGCAGGCATATGCCGTCCGTTTTCTGGCGTAGAAGTCCCATACATCCCCTTCGTTGGCGATTCCGTAACCAATTGCCTTGGCGGAATCAATGACGCTTCCGCCGCCTACTGCAAGGATAAAGTCCACACCCTCCTGCCGGCACAGCAAGATTCCTTCGCGCACCTTCGACAGACGGGGATTGGGGACGACGCCTCCCAGTGAAACATATTGGATTCCTTCGGCGTTAAGCGACCTGCAGATACGGTCTAACAGACCGGAGCGGACAACGCTTCCGCTTCCATAGTGGACGAGCGCCTTCCGGCAATTCTGCTCTTTTACCAGTTTACCAGTTTCGGCTTCCGTGTTTTTGCCAAATACAACCTTTGTTGGGGTATAGTATTCAAAATTATGCATAAAGCTACCTCCTAATTTTTTCGTGTGTCTTGAGTTCATCTCTGACGGACTGTAACAAGGTAAAGGTGTTCCTGTCAAAAGTCAAAAGCCCGTCGTCCCGCATACTGCACAGTTCCTTTGACATGGCGCTGCGGTCTACGGAAAGAAAGTCTGCAAGCTGCTGCCGGTTAAAGGGTATGGAAATGGAACTGCTGTTTTGCCGTTTCGCCTCCTCGGACAGGTAAGAAATCAACTTTTCCCTTGTAGAACGCTTTGATATGTGCCCAAGCTTCTGAACGAGTTTTCGGTTTTTATCGGATATTGCAAAAAATAAATTCTGTAATACCATTGAGTGAAACGGGCAGGCCGACGAGCAGACGGTCAGTATTTTCTGCACGTCGAAGAATATGACGGCGCTGTCCTCCACGGCCAGGACGTCATTGAGAATGGGACCGCTTTCGGGGGAAACATAGGATTCTCCAAACATCTCCCCTTCATTGATGATATTGACAATGCTGCGATTACCCCAGTAGTCATCCCGCTGGATATGGAGCTTTCCTTCTACTAAAACGGTTATGTGGGTCAGGGCTTCTCCCTGTCTGAAAATATATTCGCCTTTTTTATAAATGCGGGATTTTGCCTGAAGGCAGTCAAGTATGGTAGTGATTTCGTCACCCCCGACTTTGGAGAACAACCGTGACTTTTGGAGGACAGGCACATATTTTTCCATAACAAAATCCTCTTTCTGTTGTAAATACAACGGAATTGTTTTGTCTATTGTATTATGATAGGGACAGAAAAACAAGGAGGATTTCATATGATTAGAAAAATTATTAAAATTGATAAAGAAAAATGTAATGGCTGCGGGGCGTGTGCGGCTGCCTGTCATGAAGGCGCCATTGAAATGATTGATGGAAAGGCAGAGCTTATCCGTGAGAATTTTTGCGACGGTCTGGGGGATTGTCTGCCGGCTTGCCCGGCGGACGCCATTTCGTTTGAGGAACGGGAAGCTCCTGCTTATGACGAGGCGGCTGTATTTGCCGCAAAGGAGAAAAAATCTTCCTCTCAGATGCCCTGCGGTTGTCCGGGAACAAACGTAAGGAGGATTGATAGGGCGGATATGGCTTCCGAGGCTTTCACTGCAGGCACGCCGCTTACCAGTCAGTTGAAGCAATGGCCGGTACAGATAAAACTTGTACCGGAAAAGGCGGATTATTTTGAGAACGCAAACCTGCTGATTGCCGCCGACTGTACTGCGTACGCCTATGGGAATTTCCACAACGAGTTTATCCGAAACCATATCACGCTGATTGGATGCCCGAAGCTGGACGAAGGGGATTATACGGATAAGCTTACGCATATTATTGCGGGAAACCATATCAAGAGTGTGACGATTGTAAGAATGGAGGTTCCATGCTGCGGCGGAATTGAAAATGCGGTAAAGGAGGCGCTGCAAAAAAGCGGCAAGTTCATACCGTGGAGGGTTGTGACCGTCACTGTAGATGGGAAAATATTGAACAGCTAAGTCAAGGAAAAAATATCTTGCAATATAGGATGTTTTGGGCTAAACTATTTTATATATTGGAGACGCCGGTAAGCGGCGTATAGAGATGGGGTTGTCGGGAAATGGATGTACCATTTTCCGGACAGCCCCATCTTTGTAAATCACCTTTCAAGCGAAAAGTAAAGAAGAGAAAGGCATAAACGGCAGAAGAGACATTAGGAGGAGATTATGCGCAGAGCAGATCGTGAAGTAAAGGATTGGAAAGAAATCCTTCAGATCCTTGAGTCCTGTAAGGTATGCAGGCTTGGAATGATGGATGAAGGCAAGATTTATATCGTACCTATGAATTATGGATATGTTTCTGAAGAAGAGAAACTTGTGCTGTATTTCCACGGGGCCAGAGAAGGGAAAAAACTTAGGCTTCTTAGGGTGAATCCGACAGTCGGAATCGAGATGGACGGCGGGCATGAATTAGAGGCGGGCAAGACGGCGTGCCAGTATAGTTACTTTTACGCCAGCATTATCGGAAACGGCAAGGCGGAGATTGTTACGGAACCGGAGGAGAAGTCCAGGGCTTTGGCAGCCATTATGAAGCATCAGACAGGAAAAGTTTTTGAGGAACTAGAGTCGAATCTGAAACTTGGAGCGGCTGTGGAGATCATCCGTGTGGAGGTGGAGGAATTTACCTGCAAGCGTCACCGCAAAGAAAAAGAAAGTCTATAAATTAATGCTTTAACCTGTGAAAGCATTGTGGTATACTATGAAAGATACGAAAGGATGGAAGATAAAAATGTCAGAGAAAAAGAAAGTCATTATGCTGGGCAATGAGGCCATTGCCAGGGGCGCTTATGAGGCGGGTGTGAAGGTCTCAGCCGCCTATCCGGGCACTCCAAGTACAGAGATTAGCGAATATCTGGTGCAGTATCAGGACGACCTGTACTGCGAGTGGTCTCCAAATGAGAAGGTTGCGACAGAGGTTGCAATTGGGGCGTCTGTTGCAGGGGTGCGTGCAATGTCCTGTATGAAGCACGTTGGCTTCAATGTAGCGGCAGATCCGGCGTACACAGTTTCCTATATGGGAGTGAACGGCGGGCTGGTGATTGTAGTAGCAGACGATCCGGGACT
>BLMJ01000065.1 GCA_011960625.1 Lachnospiraceae bacterium
TTTGAATATCAAAATATTTTTTCTCTGGCTTGTTTTCTTATTTAAAAATAGCAACTGGCTAAAGAGAAAAAATATTTTGATATTCAAAATACTTGACAAGCAAACTAAAATGCTATATACTTTGAAAATCAAAATAATTTAATTTCAAAACAAATTAGAGGGATTCATATGACAGCGACAATATGCGGGACGGGTTCACACATACCGTCATATACAATGGATAATCATGATATTGCCAAGCTGGTAGACACCAGCGACGAGTGGGTCCGGGAAAGAACAGGGATTGTAAGGAGGCATATCATCCAGAAGGAGACTACCGTTTCCATGGCGGCAGAGGCAGGAAGAAAAGCACTTAAGGATGCAGGAATATCGCCGGAAGAGGTTGACCTGATTCTGGTTTCTACCATATCCTCCAACCTGATTCTTCCCTGTGCGGCCTGCGAGGTACAAAAAGAGCTTGGAGCAGTAAATGCCACCTGTTTCGACTTAAGCGCAGCGTGCACAGGTTTTGTCCTTGCCTATAACACTGCTATGGCTTACATTACAGGAGGACTTTGCCGGACAGCCCTGATAATCGGAAGCGAAAGTTTGTCAAACCTGACGAATTGGAAAGACAGAGGGACCTGTATTCTCTTCGGAGACGGCGCAGGCGCGGCTGTACTTCAGGCAAAGACTTCCCCAAGGGGGGCATCCCAAGAGGAGGGAGAGAAGCTGGAAGCCTATCTGCCGGTCACACATTCCGACGGAAGCAGAGGCGCGGCGCTGACCTGTAAGAGCAGGCATGATTTCAACGGATTAACAGATGAGAATCGTCAAAGCAATGCGGAAACTCTGCTGGATGCTTCTCATTACATGCAGATGGACGGTCAGGCAGTGTTCAAATTCGCGGTGAAAAGTGTGCCGGAGGTCATTGGCGAAGCGCTTCGTCTGAATAAGCTTAGAGCTTCGGATATCAGCTATTACATCCTGCATCAGGCGAATCAGAGAATCGTGGAAGCCGTGGCAAAGCGCTTAGGAGAACCCATAGAAAAGTTTCCCATGAATCTTAGTGAGTATGGGAATACCTCATCTGCCAGTATCCCGATTCTCCTCGATGAGATGAACCGAGAGGGAAGACTGAAAGCAGGGCAGAAAATCGTGCTGGCAGGCTTCGGCGCGGGGCTAACCTGGGGAGCCGCGATTGTCCCGTGGTGTAGATAGAATCAACGAAATAAACTGGTGTCGGCGGGGGTGTTCTGCCGTTTAGGACTGGATAGAGCATCCGGTTCTACCGGTTTATATATATTTCAAAAAGTGCTGATAAGGCAGGAAAACTTATTAAAAATCAAAAAGAGAAAATGAAGGAGATTAAATCATGTTAGAGAAAATCAAAGAAATTGTATCAGAGAATTTAGGAGTTGACATTGCACAGATTACAGAAACATCTTCCTTTAAGGATGACCTGGGAGCAGATTCTCTGGATTTGTTCGAGATGGTGATGGCATTAGAGGATGAGTATGAGATTGAGATTCCGACAGAAGATCTGGAGAAGATTGCCACAGTAGGAGATGTTGTCAATTATATCAATGAACATAAAGAATAATAAAAAACATCAGAGGTGTGAGCAGAGCATCAAGCTATGGAGGTTTTAACAATGCAGACAGAAGTGTCCAGTTTATTAGGAATTGAATATCCGATCATCCAGGGGGGAATGGCCTGGGTCGCAGAATATCATTTGGCATCGGCCGTATCCAATGCAGGAGGTCTTGGGTTAATCGGTGCTGCAAGCGCGCCGGGCGAGTGGGTACGCGAGCAGATTCGTGAGGCGAAGAAACTGACAGACCGCCCCTTTGGTGTCAATATTATGCTGATGAGTCCTTATGCTGACGAGGTGGCAGGAATTGTTGCCGAGGAAGGCGTCAAGGTAGTAACAACAGGCGCGGGAAATCCTGAGAAATACATGAAGATGTGGAAAGAAGCAGGGGTGAAGGTAATTCCAGTGGTTGCTTCGGTGGCCATGGCCAAGCGTATGGAGCGCTGCGGCGCGGATGCTGTGGTTGCAGAAGGATGTGAAGCCGGAGGGCACATCGGTGAGAATACGACGATGGTATTGGTTCCGCAGATTGTGGATGCCGTGAAGCTTCCCGTTATTGCGGCAGGCGGTATCGCAGACGGAAGAGGGATTGCGGCGGCGTTTATGCTGGGTGCAAAAGGCGTACAGATGGGAACGCATTTCGTTGTGACGAAGGAATCACAGGTGCATGAGAATTATAAAGATCGTATCATTAGTGCAAAGGATATTGATTCGCGAGTTACAGGAAGAACGACAGGACATCCAGTAAGGGCCCTTCGCAATGACATGACGAAGAAATATATAGAATTGGAAAATAAAGGCGCTAGTTTTGAAGAATTGGAGAACTTAACTCTTGGCGGACTTCGCAAGGCTGTGGTGGAAGGCGACGTGAAGAATGGCAGTGTAATGGCAGGACAGATCGCCGGGATGGTGAAGGAGAAGCTGTCTTGTAAAGAGCTGATTGACAAACTGGTAAGTGAAACAGATGCATTGATAAAAGGAGCGGGATTCTATGTCTAAGATTGCATTTATTTACCCCGGGCAGGGCGCCCAGAAGACAGGGATGGGAGCAGATTTTTACGAGAAGAGCGAGACTGCTAAGGCAATCTTTGACCAGGCGGGCAAGGTTCTGGGCTTAGATATGAAGGCGCTTTGTTTCGAGGAAAATGAGAAACTTGACCTTACGGAATATACCCAGGCAGCCCTTGTCACAACCTGTCTCGCCATGACGCAGGTTGTAAAGGAGAGAGGGCTTAGACCGGATATGACCGCAGGCTTAAGCCTTGGAGAATATTGCGCCATTGCCGCGGCAGGGGGAATGGACGAGATGGATGCCATCCGTCTGGTGCGCAAACGCGGGATTTTGATGCAGAACACGGTGCCGGCAGGCGAAGGCGGTATGTGTGCGGTGATGGGGCTTGACGCGGCAAAGATAGAAGAAAATCTTGAAGGCGACGTAACCATTGCCAATTATAACTGTCCGGGGCAGATTGTGATTACTGGAAAGACGGCGGCAGTAGAAGCCGCGTCTGAGAAGCTTAAAGCAGCAGGCGCAAAACGTGTGATGATGCTGAACGTAAGCGGTCCATTTCATTCACCTATGCTGAGCTTGGCGGGGGAGGAATTGGCAAAGGAGCTTTTGGCGGTCAGCCTCCACTCTCTTAACATTCCTTACGTAACGAATGTAACGGCCCGCAAAGTAGAGAATATTGAGGAGACGAAGGAGTTACTTAAGGAGCAGGTTAGTTCTTCGGTACGCTGGATGCAAAGCATGGAATACATGATTAACGAGGGGATTCATACGTTTGTTGAGATTGGTCCGGGAAAAACTCTTGCAGGGTTCATGAAGAAGATTAACCGTGAGGTGAAAGTATATAATATCGCATCCTGGGAGGATGTGGAGAAGACATTAAACTGCTTAGGTTAATAATTACGTATAAAAAATTTTAAGAAAGCGGCAGGGTAAATTATGTTAGAAGAAAAAGTAGCAGTCGTGACAGGCGCGTCAAGGGGAATCGGCAGGGCGATTGCCCAAAAATTTGCTTCCTTGGGCGCATTTGTCGTTATCAATTATAACGGGTCGAAAGAGCGGGCCGAGGAAGTAAAGCGGGAGATTGAGGCAGAGGGAGGCAAAGGGGCAATCTATCAGTGCGATGTCTCTGACTATGGGAAATGCGAGACATTTATTAAGGATGTAGTCAATGAATACGGACGCATCGATATTCTGGTCAACAATGCGGGTGTCACCCAGGATGGCCTCCTGATGAAAATGACGGAGGAAGCCTTCGACCAGGTGATTGCTACAAACCTGAAAGGTGCATTTAACACCGTAAGATTTGCGAGCCGCCAGATGGTGAAACAGAGAAGTGGGCGTATTATTAATATGTCTTCCGTTGTGGGAGTAACAGGCAATGCCGGGCAGGCAAATTATGCCGCATCCAAAGCAGGCATTATCGGGCTTACTAAAGCTGCGGCCAGGGAGCTTGCTTCACGGAAAGTTACGGTAAACGCCATTGCTCCGGGATTCATAGAGACAGATATGACAAGCGTTCTGTCAGAAAAAGTGCGGGAGGCTTCTGTGGCACAGATTCCTCTGGGCAGTTTTGGAAAACCGGAACAGGTAGCGGCGGCGGCGGCATTTTTGGCGTCTGAGGATGGAGGATACATTACTGGACAAGTGCTGCATGTGGATGGCGGCATGGTAATGTAATGTGTACTTTATGGTCTTATGTGTTGGAAAGGAATGACAAAGTATGAAAAGAAGAGTTGTGGTGACTGGACTTGGAGCTGTAACGCCAATCGGGAATACAGTAGAAGAGTTCTGGAATAGCGCGAAAGAAGGAAAAGTGGGAATCGGAGAAATTACCAAGTTCGACACTTCTGATTATAAAGTAAAGATTGCAGCGCAAGTCAAGGATTTTGTGGCAAAAGACCATATGGATTTCAAGGCGGCAAAGCGAATGGAGTTGTTTTCTCAGTATGCGGTGGCAGCGGCTCAAGAAGCGTACGAGGATTCCGCTCTTGACCTCAATAAAGAGGACCCATACCGGGCGGGAGTAATCGTAGGTTCAGGAATTGGAAGTCTGCAAGTGGTTGAGCGGGAGTATGAGAAGATTCTGACAAAAGGCCCTGGCAGGGTGAATCCGCTGATGGTGCCGCTGATGATTTCCAATATGGCAGCGGGAAATATTTCCATTCAGCTAGGTTTGAAGGGAAAATGTACGAACGTGGTGACAGCGTGTGCCTCAGGTACAAACTGTATTGGCGACGCTTTGCGTGCCATTCAGTACGGCGATGCGGATATCATGTTTGCAGGAGGGACAGAGAGCTGTATCTGTCCTACAGGAGTCGCAGGTTTCACAAGCTTGACGGCCTTATCTACTTCCTGTGACCCTTTACGGGCATCCATTCCATTTGATAAGGAAAGGAATGGATTTGTACTGGGAGAAGGAGCTGGGGTGGTCGTCTTAGAAGAATTAGAGCATGCTAAGGCAAGAGGCGCGAAGATATATGCTGAGGTTACGGGATATGGAGCCACCGGAGACGCATTTCACATTACCTCGCCGGCAGAGGACGGCGGCGGCGCCGCAAAGGCAATGACCCTTGCTATGGAGGAGGGCCAAATCCTGCCGTCACAGGTGGATTACATTAACGCCCATGGAACAGGGACTCACCACAATGATTTGTTTGAGACAAGAGCAATCAAAGCGGCCTTTGGAGACGCTGCAAAGGATGTGGTGATTAATTCTACCAAATCCATGATCGGCCATCTGTTAGGGGCTGCCGGAGGCGTGGAGTTCATTACCTGTGTAAAAACCATTCAGGATGGGTTTATTCACCAGACTGTGGGCACCGTGGAAACGGATGAAGAGTGTGACCTTAATCATGCAATCGGTGCGCCGATTAAGAAGGATGTGAACTATGTACTCACCAATTCCCTGGGATTTGGCGGGCATAACGCCACATTGCTTCTGAAAAAATACGAGGGCTAGGAGATGCAAAAGCGTATGGAGATAGAAAACCTTATCAAATTGATTGAGACCGTGTCCGCATCTGAGCTGACCGGATTAAAATATGAAGAAAATGGGGTGAAGCTGCATCTGACGAAGAAGAAGCAGGTTTTGGCGGCGGCTTTAGGGGATGCGGCCGCGGCTTCCGGGATGTATTCTGTACCTCAAGTGATGGAGAAAACAGTGGAGTCAGTGCAGGAAAATATCCAGACAGAAGGAAAGCTTGTGGAATCTCCATTAGTCGGGACCTTCTATGCCGCTCCCTCTGAGGATGCCGCTCCCTTCGTGACAGTCGGCGATACTGTAAAGAAGGGGCAGACCTTAGCGATTATTGAGGCAATGAAACTGATGAATGAGATTGAAAGCGAGTATGACGGAAAGGTTATAGAGATATTGGTGGAGAACGGAAAACCGGTTGAATACGGGCAACCCCTGTTTCGGATTTGCTAATGAATGTATAGGAGGCAATCATGGGTTTAGATATAAATCAGATAAAAGAAATCATTCCCCACAGACATCCCTTTCTGCTCATTGATTATATTGAGGATTACGAGCCGGGACAGTTTGCGGTAGGCTATAAGTGCGTCACTTACCGAGAAGAGTTTTTTGCAGGACATTTCCCGATGGAGCCGGTGATGCCCGGAGTTCTGACGGTGGAAGCATTGGCGCAGGTGGGTGCAGTCGCAATCCTGAGCGTGGAAGAGAATAAAGGAAAAACAGCTTATTTTGGCGGGATCAATAAATGTAAGTTCAAGGGTAAGATTGTACCAGGTGACAAGGTTCGTCTTGAGACACGTATCATCAAGAAGAAAGGGCCGGTAGGAGTTGGTGAGGCCGTTGCCAGCGTGGACGGGAAGACGGTGGTAACTGCAGAATTGACATTTATGATTGGATAGGTGGAATACATGATTAAAAAAGTATTAATTGCCAACCGAGGCGAGATTGCTGTGCGGATCATCCGTGCCTGCCGGGAAATGGGAATCGAGACGGTGGCAGTGTATTCGGAAGCGGATAGGGAAGCCCTTCATACCAAGCTTGCGGACGAGGCGGTTTGTATCGGTCCTGCTCCATCCTCAGAAAGCTACCTCAGTATGGATCGTATTATCAGCGCTACCATCATAACGGGGGCGGATGCCATACATCCCGGCTTCGGTTTTCTGTCGGAAAACAGCAGATTTGCAGAGTTGTGCGAAC
>BLMJ01000066.1 GCA_011960625.1 Lachnospiraceae bacterium
TCCGGAGTTTTTTGACACGCTTAGCAGGTTGTAATAAATGCTCCCTCAGATTTGCCGAGCAGCTCTTTTACAAGCCTGCTGATCGTGTCAAAGTCTGACCGGTCGGCCGTGTTCATGGCTTGGGTTAGCCTTCTCGCCCTTTTCTGCTCCTCAAAAATCTCTTCATCTGAGATATACGGCATCTCTGCGTCTCTTCTTTCTCTGTTTGTCATAGGCACACGCTCCTTCATTTCCCATATTTCCATTCAAATTCATAGTTCTTATGTAAATACCACCGCCGACACAATCGGAATCGTCACAACAGATAAAAGTGTCGTAAGGGCCACCCCTTTCGCCGCCTGTTCTGCGCTCTCTTCGTCCCCATACTGCTGCGATAGCATGGCAGTCATACTCGCCGCCGGAGTCGCAAGCATCACCATGCACACCCCGCACAGCATCTCATTGTCAATCACCCTGATAATTACCTGCAGGGCAAGAATAGGAACTGCCAAAAGCTTGAACAGAGAATACAGCAATAGTCTCGTATCCAAAAACAACTCCTTTAATCGGATACTGGTAAGAGAAATACCAATCACCATCATACTAAGGGGAGCCGTCAGCCCGCTTAAACCGCTCATCGTCGTATTGAAAAATTCTGGGGTAGGTATCCGCAAAAGATAAATCACAATTGCCAAAATACTGCCGAGCACACCGATGTTAAACACTTTCCCCCACTCAATCCCTCGCGCTTCCTTCTGCACCGTCTGAATCCCGTAAGTGTAAATCAGTACATTAAAAAGCATGGAAAATATGGCCGCATACAGGAGCGCCTCTTGCCCGTATACCGCCACAATCACCGGAAATCCCATAAATCCTATATTATTAAATGCAGACATCAGCCGATAGACTCCCCGATGCTCTTTCCTGACCCGAAACAGGAACGGCATCGCCAGCGAAAGCAGTACCATCCCCCCAAGAATTACCAGTGCAACTGCCGCCGTCAAAAGAAGTTCCTTCCCTTCAATCGTCCCGTCCCCATTGACCACAGCGGACAGCGTAAGGGCAGGATTCGCAATATTCACCACCACCCAGGAAATCTTCTTACTGAATGTGTCATCCATAACACCCTTTTTCGCGGCTCCATATCCAAGCGCAATATAGATAAACAATACTATCATTTGTTGTAACAGTAACATTTTAACTCTCCTCTATTGACACTCATCCGGCCCTATGGGAACCTGCATCTGTACAAAGAATAAGCATCCATAATTTACGTGCGAGGAGACGCTGACCGCTCCGTTTTACTCAGATACACATACCAGTATACGCACCCGACACAGACCGCGCCGCCGATAATATTGCCAATAGTCACAGGAAGCAGATTGGCCCCGAAGAAATTCCCCCAGCCAACAGCGTCCATATTAACGCCCGCCTTAGCTGCCGCCTGCACATACTCTGGTATGGTCTTTGCGAAAATTCCGGCGCCGATGTAGTACATATTCGCTATGCTGTGTTCAAACCCGCAAAGTACGAACATCATAATCGGGAAAAACAGTCCTACCATCTTCCCAACAACATCCTTTGCCGCAAATGAAATCCACACGGCGATACAGACTAAAAAATTGCATAGAATCCCCCGAATAACCGCATCTCCAAAAGTCAAAGAGCACTTTGCGGCAGCCGTAGAAATAACGGACACCGCCATCTGTTTTCCAAACAAATCCGGCTGATGGGAATACACGACGCCCGCCGCAACCAGAAGGCCGCCCAACAAATTTCCGAGGTATACTACCCCCCAGTTCTTCAGCATCCCTGCCAAAGTAATCTCCTTTTGAAACAGCGGAATCACCAGCAATGTATTGCCTGTGAATAACTCACTGCCCGCCAGCAAAACCATAGTAAGACCTCCCGGAAACACACACGCCCCGACGAACTTCCCCACAGACGCCAGCGGAACCGACACCGCCACGGTCGTTGCGCCCACTCCGCCCATTGCGATGAACGCGCCGGCAAGAACCGCTAGAAGAAACATCTTACCCACCGGCGTACACACCTTGGCTTTGCCTGTTACGACATAGTTTCTCGCCACCTCGGCTGGTGTAAAAAAAATCATCCTCCATCCCTCCCTTTTGTACTCCCCCTACTATCATAGAATAATATCTCCATCATCAAACGGATCCCCGCACTCCGGACAAAACTTAGGTGGTCTCGCCCCATCTTTCGGCTCCCAGCCGCACTTATCACAGCGGTATTGCGGGATTCCCGATGGTTTTGGCGCACCACATTCCGAGCAGAATCTCCCCTTGTTCACAGCGCCGCATGAACAAGTCCATCCTGCTGCCTGACTCATTTTCGGCGCACCACATTCCACACAGAATTTTCCTTTATTGCCGCCTGCACCGCATGAGCAAGTCCACTCTTCCTGAGATGCTCCTCCAGCCTTAGGGTACGCTGCCTGTCTCTGCCCCATTGCATACAAATCCTGCAAATTCATACCGCCTGCCTGGGATGCCATCCCCATTCCCATGAAGCCAGACATCGCCCCGTTCTTATTACCTGCCGCTGTACGCATGGCATCTGCTTGCGCGCCAACAAGGGCAGCAGCAGCCATACCTGGATCACGCATCACAGCCGATTTTTGAAGCTGCTTCATCATCTCCTCGTCTTCCCTGGAAGCCGTCACACTATTGACTCCAAGAGAATATACCATGATTCCCCGCAGCTTCGTCCATTTCTTTGACAAGACTTCATTGAGCGCGTCCGCCAATTCTATTGTATGTCCAGGCAGCGCGCTGTAGCGGATTCCCATCTCTGAAATCCTTGCAAATGCCGGCTGCAATGCCGTAAGCAGCTCTGATTTGAGCATCGAATCAATCTGCTCTCTAGTATACACATATCCTACATTTCCGCAGACATTAGCATAAAATATCATAGGGTTCACGATCCGATAAGAATATTCTCCATTACATCGTATGGAAATGTCCACGTCCAGCCCAATATTTTGGTCTACCACACGGAAGGGGACCGGGTTTTGCGTACCGTATTTATTGCATGGAATCTCCTTGATATTCACATAATAAATCCTCTGGTTTCGTCCTGTGCCGCCTCCAAACTGGAACCGCTGCCACGCCTCTTTTGCAATCCCCTTCAAGCCTTCCACAAAAGAACCTCCGAATACGGAAGGGCTAGTCTTCGTGTCATAGGTATACGCCCCCGGCTCCGCACAGGCATCAATCACCTTCCCATCCTCTACAATAATCATACACTGTCCGTTGGCCACGGCAATGTGGGAGCCGTCTGTAATAATATTGTCGTCGCCTTTCCGATTTGCCAGACGTCCCGATACCTGTTTCTCACCTTTCGCCACCAGCACCTCGGCATCCAGAGCGTCACAGTAAAAATATTCCTTCCACTGATCTGCCAATGTCCCGCTTGCAGCCGTCCATGCCGCCCTGATTAATCCCATAAATTTTTCCTCCTATCTCTTACTGCACATTGTCCAACTTCCCCAAATGACATACCTTTCGATATGCACTTCGAGTATATCTTGATTTATAAAAACCTGTCAGAACTTTCCGCTTGTTCCGGAGCTGTTAGAATGCATTCCTCTGCTGGCCCCGCCAGAATTGTTCTCTGTCTGCTGCTTCGTCTGGGTCACTGTATGATACAAAAACATATCTGAACGGTTGAGCAGGTGAAAACTATCTTCCTTTACATATTCCATTGCACCGTCCTGGCACACTCTGGTATTCATACTTTTCTTCCAAGACAACACGATTCCTAAAGACACGGAAAAAGACAAAAGGAAAGACACTGCCACAATCACCGGTATCCGCCATCCCTCCCCGTAAGGGTGGTCTTCTGTATAAGGCTTCCCTTTCTCTGCTGCCGCCAGATAATCCTCCGCCATTGACACATATTTGTCGAATGCATCATAAAACTCTCCGTCCGATAAATCCTCCAGAAGCTTTCCTCCGATTCTTTCTCTTCCGTATGTGGTGAACGCTTCCTGCGCAGCTCCGAAGCCTACCAGCCCCCAGTCGCGCTCTGCCATGCTGATGGCAAGCATCACGCCGCTGCCCGAAGTGTCTGTTCCCAGGCCATATTCCATAAAAATCTGGTTCTGCCAGATTTTTATGTCGCCTCCTCCAAAATCCAGCGTAGTGATAATATATACTCCAGTACCATACTCTTTTGAGACTCTGGCACATTCCTCCTCAAGAGCTTCTTCCTCCTCAGGAGCCAGAAGTCCTGCGTTATCCTGCACCCATCCCTCGAATCTTGGAGCATTTCCCGCCGCACCCACTTCTGACATTTTGAGCTGTCCGCCTAGTACAAATCCGGTAATCCATATCATTACCACACACAGTAAGAGCCATACCCTAAAAAAACCTTTCCTCCCTGTCATAACAAACCTCCGAACAACAGAAGCCCCAAAATGGAACACACAACCGTCCCAATTGCTGTGAACCCACAGAAGTATTTCCAAAAAGCTCCTTGGTCTACCGGCAGTTCACCCACCATCTTCCCTGTCTGCCCGTTGATGGCAAACTGATACTTCTTTCCACCGTAAACCGTCTCAAACATCCAGACAGGCAGCAAGGCATAAAAAACTCTGCCTTCCTGTGCTTCAAGCCGACGCCTTTTCACATTCACAGACTGATACCCC
Organism: Lachnospiraceae bacterium; assembly: GCA_011960625.1. Taxonomy (GTDB): domain Bacteria; phylum Bacillota; class Clostridia; order Lachnospirales; family Lachnospiraceae; genus Sporofaciens. The sequence goes on from BLMJ01000066.1 coordinate 4,649, forward strand.
TGTACCGTACGGCGCAGCACCTCTTCAGCAGTATTATATAGACGCTGTTTCGCCCTGTTTTCAGCAGTCTTTGCATCTACATTATATTTATCCGTCTCATAGCCTGCAAGATAGGCCGGCTGAAAACTTGTCAGCCCGCTGTAATCAAAAGGTTCAATAGACTCCGTCGTATTGTCCTCCATCTCCAGACTCCCATCCACAGGCACATGGACAAACTCCATAGTCCCCGCCCGCGAAACCAGATAGTGAGAAGTCTCCACATAATTATATTCACTGTCACTCCACGTTCTAACCCGTGTTGCGTTAAAACTCATATCCGCACTTGCTTTACAGTCAAAAAGCCAGTAAGGAACATAATACCCTCTTAGATTCTTTAAATAACTACGGTTTCGGAAGTTTTTCGGAAGCAGGCGTTTCCCCTTGCAAAACTGCAGCAGCTTCTGCCGCGCCTGCTCTCCCTTTATCTGAAACGGAATCATAACGTCCGGCTCAAACTCTCCCGATGAGGCTGCCTTTATTACCACTACGTTATCGCAGTAAGGGCAGACCGTACTCACCGTGTTCTCATCCCCTTCAATCTCGGCTCCACAAGATGGGCAGATATATAGGCCCGACTCTGTCCGTTTTGCCCCCTGCTCTTCCCTCTGGTATTCCCATGCCAGCTCCTGCTCTCCCAAAAGCCTCTCTTCCTGCTCACACTGCTCTATGGTCTCTAGGTCATACTGATTCCCGCAGCTATTGCATGATAGCTTCTGAGTCTTTGGCGAAAACTCAAGAGCCGCCCCGCAGCAAGGACATTTATATTGTACGAACTCCATTTGATTCTCCCTCTTCAAATCTATTACATCTAATACAACCTGCTAAGCGTGTCAAAAAACTCCGGATAGGATACATCCACACATTGGCTGTCTTCAATTACAGTCTCACCTTCTGCAACCAATCCTGCAATGGAAAATGCCATCGCAATCCGATGATCCAAATACGTCCGAATATGGGCTCCGGAAAGAGGTTTTCCTCCTTCTATAATCATTCCATCTTCCGTCGGAGTAACCTGGCACCCCATTGCCCTAAGATTCTCCGTAACCGTATCGATCCGGTTCGTTTCTTTCACTTTCAGTTCAGCCGCATCCTTAATTACCGTTTTACCCTCGGCACATGCCGCCATTACCGCAATAATCGGAATTTCATCAATCAAGGCTGGGATCATACTCCCCTCTATGGTAGTTCCATGAAGCCTGCTAAATCTGACAAGAATGTCGGCAGTTGGCTCGCCGCCTCTGCCTGCCGTATTTTGGCAGTTCAAATATGTAATATCTGCCCCCATGTCTTCACAGACCTTAAGTATCCCCGCCCTGGTAGGGTTCGTACCTACATTGCAAAGCAGAAGCTCTGACCCCGGCGCCAAAAGTCCGGCTGCTATGAAATAAGCCGCCGACGAAATATCTCCCGGCACCTGCACTTTCTGTCCATAGAGCTGTCTGCAGGGACATATACCTGCCGTTGCGCTGCCATCCTCATGTAAGCTTGAGGTGACCTCTGCCCCAAACCCTCTAAGCATCAACTCTGTATGATTACGCGAAAGAGCGGGCTCTGTCACCAGCGTCTCGCTGTCGGCGTAAAGTCCGGCTAAAAGGATTGCAGACTTCACCTGTGCCGAAGCAACCGGCGACTGATAGCTAATACCATGAAGGATGCCTGGCTCTATCTTAAGAGGAGCACAGCCATTGTCCAAAATACTTTCTATATGCGCCCCCATGCTATTTAAGGGCGCCATAATTCGTCCCATAGGACGCGTATTCAAAGATGCATCTCCAGACAGAACAGAGCCAAAAGCCTGACCTGCCAAAATCCCAGCCATAAGCCTCGTAGTTGTCCCGCTGTTGCCTACCTCCAATGTCTTTTCCGGAGCCGACAAGCCCCGAAGTCCCTTGCCATATACCAGAACAAAATCCCGTTTCCACTCAATCTCAATCCCCATTCTCTGAAAGCACTGAATCGTAGACAGACAGTCTGCACCCTGTAAAAAATTCGTAATCTCCGTCATTCCTGATGCAATAGATCCAAACATCACGGAACGATGGGAAATCGATTTGTCCCCCGGAACCGTGACCTCTCCCTTAAGTTTGTTTTTTGAATAAATGTATTTAACGCTCATAGACAATATACCTGAATTTCTGCAGTAGCTTTGCCGCCCGTTTAGAAGACGACTCATCATAAAATTCAATACGCAGAACCCCTTCTTCAAATTCTCTGTTATGGACAATCCCAATATTCTTAATGTTCAAATTGTTTGACGCAAGAATCGTCGCAATCGCCGCAATTCCTCCTGCCTCATCAATAATATCGCAGTATACCTCATATGCTTTCTTAATCGGTCCTGCCGATGATGCCGGAATGGAATTTCTGTAACTTCTAGAGCTGTCGAACAGACGATAGATGCCCTGCTCGTCCTCCCGGTCAATCAAGGTCTTCGCCTTCTCTAACACTTGAATATATTCTCCTAGAATCTGGGAGATACAGTCTTTATTCTTTAGACAAATATGCTGCCACATCGTAGGAGATGAGGAAGCAATCCGGGTAATGTCCTTAAATCCCCCCGCTGCAAGGTTTTTCATCAGTTCTTCCTCTGTATCCGTATCCCGCACAAAATTCACAAGACTTGCCGCAATAATATGCGGGAGATGACTGATGGTCCCTGTCACATAGTCATGTTCCCGATAGTCCAAAAGAATCGGGATTGCCTTCAAAGCCTGCACAAATTCTGCATAACCTGTAACCTTCTCCTTTGCTACACCCTCTGCCGGCGTCAACACATAATATGCATTTTCAATTAACATTGCTTTGGAGTTTACATAGCCGCTCTTCTCAGACCCAGCCATGGGATGCCCTCCGATAAAATACGGCCCAAGCCCCAGAGCCTCTACCTCCCTGTGGATATTCGTCTTCACGCTCCCCACATCGGTCAGCACACAGCCCTCATGGAGATAACCCGCAACCTGCTTTAAATAAGCTGTATTATAAGAAACCGGCGCACACAGGAATATGTAGCTGCAATGATGAAAATTATCATCAATCGTAGTTACAGCCACATCTATCACCGATTCCTGCGTCGCCAGCGCCAACGTTTCCTTATTCTTATCAAAAGCCACAAGCTCATAATCCGGAAAATACTGTCGAATTGCCCTTGCAATTGACCCGCCAATCAGTCCCAAACCAATAAACCCGATTTTCTGTCTCATAATTCTTCTCCTTTGATTGGTCTATCTGATTCATTCTACCTCAAAACCACTCTTTTTGTCAATAATTTATCAGTTTAAAGCATTAAATTACGAGACTAAAAAATATATCTTATATTCCTCTTTCCGGAAGGTTTAAAAGAATCCTCGTCACAAATTTCCCATCCTCTATAGCAAAATCCACTTCTCCATTGTAACGGGATACGGTCTTAATAATACTTGACGTACCAATCCCTTCTCCACTGCTGGATTTTGGAATCCCCTTTTGGAACCTGATATCACTAGCACAGGTATTGGTACCCTGAATTATGATTTTATTCCTCTTCTTTGCAATATAGATATCAATCTCCTGGTCCATTTTGCCGGAATTACTACATCCATGGATCGCATTTTCAAACACATTTGCCAGAATCGCAACCCAGTCAATATCACGGATAGCGGTATTGGACGATACTCCCACATCTATATTTACTGCAATCTCCTTCTCCTTTGCCTGCCTGGCATAGACAGACAGAATACTGTTCACAGCCCGGTGGCCGCACAAAGGCTTTGTCCTTCGGTTTTCCACATCCTCCCTATACTCTTCCAGATAATGCAGAAGGTTCCTCATATCCCCCTTCTCAACGTAATCCCTGATAAGAAGAATATGGTGTCTTGCATCATGACGTATCCGTGCCGCCTCTTTCTCCGATGCGCTCACAATATCCAGCTGGCTTCTCAAAAGCTGTTCATTCAGCTCCAACAATTCTTTTTCTGTCTGGTAATAGTGTTCCTTCCCTAAATGAATATACAGATGAAGAATTGTATATTGCAGGAACCCAGCCATCGCCAGCACAAAGAACGCCCGAACCATATTGAAAATGGAAAATCCCTGAAGATTCGGCCAGTACGCCATGATTGCACCGAGAAACACGGAGATAAATAGAGAAAAAGTACTAAACAAGTCCATCTCTTCAACCAGGAAATCGATTCCTTCCAGAAATTCTTTCCGGAATTTCTTCCAAGTAAAAATTAAAATAACCGAATAGCACAAAAAACGCACTATGATATCTGCCCATAAATTTCCACCCAGCCACCAGCGAGCTACGTCTACACCAATGAACGTCCCCACAGAAAACAGATAGAACGCCGCTGCTATTTTATAAAGGGATAGATAGATAAACTCCGAGCTCATAAGGCTGCAGAAAATTCCGATGACAGGGAGAACGGAGATGGCCGCCATCTTGACAAAGCTTGCATTAGCGAAAAGATACCATAGACTATAAACTCCAAGCAGCAGTAACCCAAAAATGACATAGTAACAGATTGTTTTCTTCATTGTGAATCTAGGACGATCCAGCATCAGAAAAAAAGACAACATCAATGTAATACTCATCCCATTACGCAATAGTGCAACAAAAAAAGAACCGCCTAACATCGTATTATTCCTCCTCATTTTATATCCTGTATCCTATGCAAATGGAGGAAAATGTCATTTCATGACATCCCTTTCATACTATATCACAAAAAAGATTATTATCTTTTCGCATGGGATAACTTATCCTTAATCTGGGACAAAAAAAGGACCCCCGGAACATACTTCCCGGAAGCCTCTCTAGCGATTCTCTTCATTATTAAAAAAATAGGAAAAATAGACTTTCTTAAATTCTGCAGACACGTTTCTCGGAATAAAGATCCTACATTCATTATCCATCAGTATCTCTTCCTTCTCCACAGATATTACATGGTTCAAATTCAAGATATAAGAACGTCCGCATCTGCGAAACTGTGTGAAATGCTCCAACATCTCCCACAGTTCCTTTGCCGTCATACGCACCCGGCATTCCTCTGTCTCTAAATATAGCATCTGATAATTCTTCTGGGACTCGCAGCAGATAATTTCATCCGGTTTCATTTGTCGGATGCCTCCTCCTGCGACCTTCATCACAATCTGCTCCTCCGTCTTTTTCATCTGTTGGAACACTATCTCCATTGCATGGAAAAAACGTTCCCTATCCAAGGGTTTCACGAGATATTGTAGTGCGTCCACCCCATAAGCTTCTAAGGCATACTCTTTTGACGTAGTCAAAAAGACGATGAACGTGCCGCACTGCTGCCTGCGCAATTCTTCTGCCGCCTCTACCCCTGTCTTTCCCGACATAAATATATCCAGAAGTAAAAGATCCGGATTATATTCCTTCTCCATAATCCTCTCTAGAAGTTCTTCCGCGCTTTGGAACCGTTCTATCCCGTATTCATCCAACTCTTTTGACTCCAGATAGGCTGTCAAAAAATCTTCAATTATGTCAAGCTCCCTCTCTTCATCGTCACAAAGCCCAATGAAATACATACAGGCGACACTTCCCTTCTAAACCCCCTTCTATTCCTCAGAGGTATATTCCTCTATAATCGGCGGAACCTGTGACAACAGGTTATCGATATCCTCAAACATGGCGCTCTTCGTTGTGCCATGTCGTGCCGCTTGATTAATATGCTTGATAACCTCCTGGTACTGCCCTCTTACCTGATCGAAGAACCCGCATAAAATCTGAAGAGCATTCTTAGAATGGTCAATCACCCCGGAAATCTCTGTATGTACATTGACCGCACCTTCTGCCGACTGAGTAATCTCATCAAACATATCATAAGTTTTCTGCACTTTTTGGATACTCTCCCCTAGCGCATGCTGAGAACTGCTGATACTGCTGTTCAAATCCTCCGTTCCCCGCTCTACCTCCTGAATACCAGAGTCCACTTCTTTCGTCAAATCCTTAATCTCATCCGCAAGCTTTTTGACCTCTACCGCTACCACCGCGAAGCCTCTCCCCTGCTCGCCTGCCCGCGCCGCTTCAATAGAAGCATTGATTGCGAGAATATTTGTCTGATCGGCAATCGAGACAATCTTATCGGTACACTGCTTAATTTTCTCCACTGCCTTTTGAAGTTCCACGAAGGTATGCTCCATCTCACTGAAATAGTCCGCCACCTGTCCTGGCTTGTCGTATTCC
>BLMJ01000067.1 GCA_011960625.1 Lachnospiraceae bacterium
GCGATACCCAAAGCCCAGAGCAATGGAAGTCTCCGGCTCAAACTGCAAAGAAGCGTCATTAAGCTTAAGTTTCTCCAAAGCATCCCGAAGATCCGGGTATTTTGCCCCGTCTGCGGGATACATTCCGCAATATACCATGGGATTGACCTTCTTATAACCAGGAAGCGGCTCTTCACATGGATTGGACGCATTGGTAATGGTATCTCCAACCCTGGTATCCTTCACATTCTTAAGGCTGGCCGTAATATAACCTACCATACCGGCGCTCAGTTCCTCACAGGGCACAAACTGCCCCGCACCAAAATATCCTACTTCTACCACTTCCGCTTTCGCCCCGGTAGCCATCATCAGAATCGGAGTCCCTCTTCTGACCGTTCCTTCTTTAATCCTGCAGAACACAATCACACCCTTGTAAGAATCGTACAGGGAGTCGAAGATCAACGCCTTAAGCGGCGCCGCCGGATCCCCTTTGGGCGCTGGGATCTTCTCCACAATCTGCTCTAACACTTCCTCCACATTCAGCCCTGTTTTCGCTGAGATCTTGGGAGCGTCCATGGCCTCAAGCCCGATGACATCCTCAATCTCTTCCATTACACGCTCTGGTTCGGCGCTTGGAAGATCAACCTTATTGATAACCGGCATCACATCCAGATCATGATCCAACGCCAGATAGACATTGGCCAGCGTCTGGGCCTCAACTCCCTGGGCGGCATCCACCACAAGGATTGCTCCGTCACAGGCCGCAAGGCTTCTGGATACCTCATAGTTGAAATCCACGTGTCCCGGCGTGTCGATAAGATTGAAGATATACTCTTCCCCATTCTTTGCCTGGTACACAATACGTACCGCCTGTGCCTTGATGGTGATTCCTCTCTCCCGCTCAAGCTCCATATTGTCTAACACCTGGGACTGCATCTCCCTGCTGGTCAAAAGCCCCGTCATCTCGATAATACGGTCTGCCAGCGTGGACTTCCCATGGTCTATATGGGCAATAATACAAAAATTACGAATTTTACTCTGCTCTATTCCTGCCACTGCTATTGTTCCCCTTACTTACTTCTTTCTGCTCATATCACTATACTTTACGATAAAAATCTCCACACTCAGCCTGTCATTCAGCCGCCCAGTCTTTACCAACTCTTCTGTATTGGCGGCTTCCTCCATGATACTGCGAAGTTCTGCTTTTGAAAATGTCTTACACTGCTGCATGTATTTTCCCGCCGCAAACGGATGCAGCTTTGCCGTCTTTGCAATCTGAGCCTTGTCGTTCCCTCTTCCCATCAGCTCCTTCACCTCTAACAGAAGCCTGAACTGACGTGCCAGAAGATACAGTATCCGCATTGGCGGCTCTTTTAACGCAAGCAGATCATAGTAATAATCCAAAGCCTTTCTCTGATTCTTCGCTGCCACTGCTTCGATCATATCAAAAATCTTATTGGAAATCTGAGTCGTACAGATTGCGTCAATATCTTCCACGGTGATCTCACTGCATCCCAAGGTGTAGGAGAATAGTTTTTCCAGCTCTTTTTCCAGATTCTCCATGTCCGTCCCTGTCTTTGACAGCAGATAGCGGGCCGCAGATTCCTTAATCTGCCGCCCCTCTTTCTTCACATTACCAGCGATCCAGTAAAGAAGCGTCTTCTCGTCCTGCCGCCCCAG
>BLMJ01000068.1 GCA_011960625.1 Lachnospiraceae bacterium
CATACCGTGTACAGGCGGCCCAATATCTGGTGAAACCTATCGAACAGGAAGAATTATTTCAGGTGTTAGACCGGCTGTTAGAAGACAGCAGGAAGGAGCGAAACCGTTATTTGGTACTGCGCACAGAAGGACGGGTCTGTCGGGTTGCGGTTAATAAGATTGTATTCTGTGAGGCACAGGGGAAGAACCAGATGATGCATATGATAGATGGGGAAGAGTTACTGCTTCATATGACTATGACGGAAATCTTTGGAATGTTGTCGGGGTATCAGGAGTTTGTGAAGGTTGGAGCTTCATATATTGTGAATCTGGAGTATGTTGTGAGCATGAATGCACGTAAATTACAGATGGATTCGGAGACGAGTATCCATCTGCCCCGCGGTTCCTACCAACCGCTTCGGGAACAATATTTTAATTATTATTGTGAAGAAAAATGAAATGAGACTGCCCATATGGGGAGTCTTTTTTTGTGCAATTGAGCAGTTAAATTATCCCAGTGCGAAGTATACCGAAAAAAGTGCGGATTATGTTATTTCGTATTATATTGATTATTTTTCTGATATAATGTTCGCAAAATCGACCAGAAACAGGAGTGTTTATCAATATGCAGAGAATTGAAGAGATATTAACCCACGCAGCATGGGCAGGAGCAAGCGATGTACATATTACCACCGGAATACCGCCGAAGATGCGGCAAAACGGCAGTCTGGCTACGATGCCGTTTGAGACGATGAGTGCAAAGGATACCATGGAGATTGCACGCACCATCATGAGTGATGAGCAGATGAGAATATTTGAGGAGAAGGGCGAGTATGACATGTCTTTTTCTGTAGAGGGAAAGGGGCGTTATCGAGTCAATGTATTTCGTCAGCAGGGAGAGGTTGCGATGGCGTTTCGTCTGGTGTCGGAGAAGATTCCTTCGCCTGAGGAGCTGGGAGTACCAGGGTCCATCATAGACTTGTATCAGCGCAAGCGGGGGCTTGTGCTTGTGACTGGACCTACGGGCAGCGGTAAATCAACGACTTTGGCGGCGATTATTGACAAGGTAAACACATTTCGAGACGCCCATGTGATTACCCTTGAGGACCCCATTGAATACATTCATAAGCACAAGATGTCCATGGTGAATCAAAGAGAGATTGGGCTTGATAGCCAGAGCTATGCGAATGCACTGCGTGCTGCCTTGCGGGAAGATCCGGATGTAATCTTGGTAGGCGAGATGCGGGACTATGAGACAATCAGTGTGGCGATTACGGCAGCGGAAACCGGTCATCTGGTACTATCCACCCTTCATACGATTGGCGCGGCAAGTACGATTGACCGTGTTATAGATGTCTTTCCCCCTCATCAACAACAGCAAATCCGTGTACAACTGGCAAATGTGCTGGAGGCGGTCATCTCTCAGCAGTTGATTCCAAGGGCGGATGGCAGAGGACGGGTTGCGGCCTTTGAGGTGCTTCACGCGAATCTGGCAATCCGTAATCTGGTCAGAGAAGGGAAGACACATCAGATTCCAAGCATTATGCAGACCAATCGAAGGATGGGAATGATTGCCATGGATGATGCAATCGTACAGTTGTACCGAGAGGGAAAGATTGTAAGGGAGATGGCGGCTCTATTTGCACAGGACCCAGACACGATTGAGAGCAAATTGTAGTACACCGTAAACATTTAGTAATAGGCAGGAAGAATAAGGTGAGTATTTATGAAGAAACACAGCAAAAAGGGGTTTACATTAACCGAGTTAGTGGTAGTATTAGTAATTCTATCTGTGATTGCGGCAATTGCGATTCCATTTGCTATGAAATATATCAAGCTTGCAGAATTTCGGGAAAATGAATCCAATGCGAAGACTGTTTATCTGGCGGCGGAGTCGGAGCTGACATGGTACCGAACTTCCGGCAAATGGAAGGAGTTTCGTAAAGAAGTCATTCGAAAAGGGAATCGCAACGATACGTTTGAGGATGAAAAAAAGGATAAGCTAAAAGGGCGTATTTACGGGATAACGCTGGAGAGCAAGGGCATGGGGGAAGGTAATGGCGGCAAAAGCACGGGCTTGGGAGATTTGGTGAGTAAGCTGCTTAA
>BLMJ01000069.1 GCA_011960625.1 Lachnospiraceae bacterium
AAAAAAGCCCAATTCTTTTTTCAAAGAATCAGACTTTTTCAGTGCCCTCTAAAATCAAAGCTTTCGAGTATCTTTATGTACATAACAAAACAGGGGATGAGAGAATCGAACTCCCGCCAAAGGTTTTGGAGACCCCTATCATACCACTTGACCAATCCCCTATGTGTCTCAACCACACTAGATATTTATATCATATAATGTAGGTATTTGTCAAGTGATAATTTTAACTTTTTATTTTATTTCAAGATTAGATGACCGACTCCATCATTCTACCTTGCAGCCTGAACGCCATTCAATCCCGCGCCCATCTTCTTAAATACCTGTATCAGTACTTTTCCCAATGCCAATACCAGAATCGCTGCCGCAATTGCCTCTGGGATACCGGATGCCGTCACAGTACCCATGATGAGTCCCCATACGGCGGATACGGCCACATCTTTAGCGTCGGCATATTGCTGTGCGAACAGCAGATAAATACTTCCCATAACAGTGACAGTGTTTACCATGGAGCCGATAAAACCTACCATCGGAAGTGCGAGAAGCTGATTCACCTTCAATTTCATAAAAAGAATCCACAGCCATCCGGCTGCCACTCCAATTAGAATCCTGCATCCCACAGAGATCCATATTGCCTTCACAGCCCCCGGTATCCCCGATGTACTCATGAACGGGGAGAAAGCGAAGGACAGAAGGGTTGGCGCCATGGTATTGCTGATTAATGAGCAGATACCAAATACTGCACCTAAGATTGCCCCTGCAGACGGACCTAACAGGACTGCACCGATGATTACGGGAATGTGGACAGTTGTCGCCTTGATAATCGGAAGCTGTATCATTCCGAGCGGCGTGTTCGCCAGCACGATGATGATTGCGGCCATAAGTGCAACACTGACCATCCAACGAGTGTCATGTCTTTGTTCTTTCATTATTCAATTCCTCCTTGTTATCATTCTCATTTAAATGAGATACAATACAATTACGATGCTATTATACCATCTATCACATGGTAGGACAAGCGTTTATTTAGTGTTAGATAAATGTGTGAAATAAATATACAAAGCCCATTGTCTCAAATAGTAATTTTTGCTATAGTTAAAACATCCATGTAAAAAAATAGATGGGTAAGATGGTCTCAGTAAGGGGGGAATATGATATGTTTGGTAAAAAAAATAAAACTGTGGATAAAAATGTAAAAGGGCAGGCAGGAAAAACTGTGACTAAGAGTGTAAAGACGCAGACAGGGAAAACGGCGGCTAAAAGTGTAAAGACACAGACAGGAAAAACCACAGCCAAGAACGGGAAGGCACAGACTATGAAAAAGCCTGACGAGAAGGGTGGACAGCCGCAGGATCAAAGTGACAAAGTGCTTGCCAAATTGATGGCTATAGAAAAAGAGACAAGATTGAAGCAGGTGAGAGACAACGTAGACCAGCTAGAAGACGAGAAGATTGCTGAGCATCTTGAACTTCTGCTTAAGATTATGCGTTCAGAAAAATAAGAATAGGAAGAAGGGATTAAGATTAAGTATAGAAAGTGGAAACTAATCCGTCAGTTTTTTGACGGTTCCAAAAAATATTTTGTGATTGCGATTGCAGCGTCCCTGATAACAACTGTTTTAAATTCACTGAGCCCTCAGATTTTCCGCTTCAGCATCGATTCAGTATTAACAGGGACAAAATACACCTATCTATCCGAGCATCTCTGGCTTTTGGCTGTTCTTTTGGTGGCAGTGGCTGTGTTGTCAGGAATATCCCAGTATGTGTGCCGGTCGAATACGGCGCTGGCTGGCGAGACATTTGCCAAAAATATGCGGGACATGCTGTTTGAACATGTACAGAGGATTCCTATGAGCTGGCATGATAAGAACCAGACAGGGGACATCATTCAGAGATGTACCTCAGATGTGGAGGTTATCCGTAATTTTGTTGTAACCCAGTTACTAGAAGTATTTCGAACCGTGTTTCTAATCGTGATTTATTTTTCTATGATGGTGTCCATGAATTTTCAGTTATCCATGGCTGTGCTGCCTTTTGTGCCGATTGTTGTCATATATTCTACGGTATTTTACAGGCTTATTGCAAAACGGTTCATAGCGGCTGATGAAGCGGAGGGCGAGTTGTCCACTGTGGTGCAGGAGAATGCAACTGGAGTTCGGGTAGTGCGTGCATTTGGACGTGAGCGATTTGAGATGGAAAGATTTCGGGAGAAAAACGATATATTCGCTAATCTGTGGATTCGACTTGGCACACTTTCCGGTTTATACTGGGGAGTAGGAGACTTAATTACAGGGCTTCAGGTGGTCACGGTTATCGTGTTGGGAACCATAGAAGCGGTGCAGGGCAATATCTCTGTCGGGGAGTTTGTGGCGTTTGCATCCTATAATACGACGCTTGTGTGGCCAATCCGCGGGCTTGGCAGAATCCTTTCAGATATGAGTAAGGCAGGCGTCTCCTTTGAACGTGTGGACTACATTATAAGCGCCAAGGAGGAAGCGGTTGAAAAGACGCAGGAAAACATAACTGCTGAGGAAACGTACGACATTAGGTTTGACCATGTGAATTTCAGTTATGAAGAGGGGAATGAAGTTTTGAAGGATATTGATTTCCAGATTCCTCAGGGATGTACCTTCGGTATTCTTGGCGGCACAGGAAGCGGCAAATCCACCATTGTGCAGTTATTGACTCGTTTGTATGAACTGAACGACGGGCAAGGGTGTATCCGGATTGGTGGAAAGGATATCAGAGAGCTTCCGCTTCGGCAGCTTAGGAGTAAGGTTGGGATGGTGCTGCAGGAGCCGTTTCTGTATTCCCGCACCATTCTAGAAAATATTACGGCAGCCTGTCCTGAGGCAGATAAAGACGATGTGATTAAAGCAGCGAAGATTGCCTGTATCCATGACGCAATTATGAGTTTTCCCGATGGTTATGATACGCTGGTAGGAGAGAGGGGCGTCACACTTTCCGGAGGACAGCGTCAGCGTGTGGCTATTGCGCGGATGCTGCTCCAAAAAGCGCCGATTATGGTGTTTGATGATTCTCTGTCGGCGGTGGATTCTCAGACGGATACGAAGATTCGTAAAGCGTTGGAAGAGTACATGAAGGAGGCCACGGTGCTTCTGATTTCTCACAGAATAACGACGCTCATGAGTGCAGATAGAATTTTGGTACTGAACCATGGTCAGGTTGAGGAGATCGGGACTCATCATGAACTGATAAAAAGCGGCGGCCTATACCAGCAGATTTATGAGATACAAATGAGCCAGGATGACAGAGAGAAGATGGGGGTGTGAAAAATGGCAGCATATGAAGAGCAAGATTATAATAAACCGTTTAGCTTCAAGGTTTGGGGGAAAATGCTGCCGTTTTTTAAGCCTTACAAGAAGTTTTTTGCCATTACCCTTGGACTAAATATTTTCTTGGCAGGGATTGACGTTGTTGTGCCTCTGTTTCAGAGTTATGCCATCGACCACTATATTACGGCGGAGAGTCTTACAGGGTTAGAGCAGTTTGGGGCGGCTTATGTGGCTGTGATTGTAATCCAGACTTTGTGCGTCTATTTTTCTGTGAGGGCGGCCACCACCATAGAAATGAATGTGGGAAAGGATTTAAAATGGGCACAGTTTGAGCATTTGCAGACTCTATCTTTTTCCTACTATAATACGACTCCAGTAGGCTACATCCATGCCAGAGTCATGAGCGATACCTTACGCATTGCTTCTATGGTTGCATGGGGGCTGGTGGATATGTTCTGGTCTATGCTCTATGTTATCAGCGTATTTGTGATTATGTTCATACTAAATGTAAGGCTGGCGTTTGTTATTCTGCTAATCGTGCCATGTATCGCCGTGATGACCGTTTATTTTCAAAATAAAATCCTGCACTGGAACCGGAAAGTCAGAAAGATTAATTCCCAGATTACCAGTGCATACAATGAAGGAATAACAGGGGTAAAGACTTCAAAAAGTATGGTCATTGAACAGGATAATGAGAAAGCATTTTTTGAGAGAACTTCTGACATGCACAGAGCGGCAAGCCGTTCTGCTAAGTTGAATGCAGTCTATATCCCGCTGATTCTTCTCTTCAGCTCTGTGGCAGCGGCCGTGGTATTGGCGCAGGGCGGTTATATGGTGAAGGAAGACCTTATGAAGCTTGGAACATTGTCTGTATTTATCTCTTATGCGGTCATCATTTTCGAGCCGATTCAACAGCTTGCAAGGCTTTTGGCGGAGTTGATTTCCTGTCAGGCAAATATTGAGCGTGTGATGGACCTTTTAGAGCAGAAGCCAAATGTGGTGGACAGGCCGGAGGTTTTGCAGAAATATGGAGATGCCTTTCATCCGAAGAAGGAGAACTGGGAGAAGATTAAAGGTGATATCGTTTTTGAGGATGTTTCCTTCCGGTATCCGGACGGAAAAGAGTATGTGCTGGAGCATTTTAACCTCCACGTCCCTGCCGGCATGAATGTGGCAATCGTCGGTGAGACAGGGGCGGGAAAGTCGACCCTTGTGAATCTTGTAGGGCGATTCTTTGAACCCACCAGCGGCCGTATTCTGATTGACGGCGTTGATTACCGGGAACGCTCTCAACTGTGGCTGCACAGTCAGATTGGATATGTGCTCCAAAATCCGCATCTATTTTCCGGGACAGTGAGGGAAAATATTCGATATGGGCGTCTGGAGGCCACGGATGAAGAGATTGAGGAAGCGGCGCAGAATGTGTCGGCAGACGAGGTGGTTATGAAGTTGGAGAAGGGATATGACAGCGAGGTAGGTGAGAGCGGCGGCAGACTTTCTACTGGGGAGAAACAGTTGATTTCATTTGCCAGGGCAATTCTGGCGGACCCGGCAATCTTTGTGCTGGATGAGGCGACCTCTTCCATCGATACTCATACAGAGCAGCTTATCCAGCAGGCAACGGGACGGCTTCTTAAGGGGCATACCTCATTTATCATTGCCCACAGGCTGTCCACCATCCGGCAGGCAGATCTGATTCTTGTGGTGAAGGACGGAAAAGTAATTGAGCAGGGGACGCATAAGGAGCTGATTAGAGAAAAGGGCTGCTATTATGAGCTGTACTCCAAGCAGTTTGAAGAAGAGGCATCCATGAAGGTATTTGCAGGAGGAACCATTTCATAGTTTCACCGTATATTGATAATGAGGTGAAAAAAATGAATGGAATCTTATGGACGTTCTTTGGAACGCTGCTTACCTTTTCTGTGACTACACTTGGGGCGTCGGGCGTATTCTTTGTGAAGAAGGATATGTGCGGCAGGCTTAAGCGGGGGTTCTTAGGGTTTGCAGGCGGTGTGATGGTCGCCGCCTCTGTCTGGTCCCTTTTGCTTCCTGGGATTGAGTTTGCAGAAGAGAACGGGCAAATAAGCTGGCTGGTTATTACAGGTGGATTTCTGCTTGGAGTGACATTGCTTCTGCTGGCGGATTATCTGATTGGGAAATGGGAGAAGCTTAGGGTGCAGAAGAATACGGCTATGCTGGTCATGGCGATTACGGCACATAATATCCCGGAAGGGATGGCAATCGGGCTTGCGTTTGCGCTGGCAGCCCAGAATCCTAAGGAGCCGGCGTTTCTGTCTGGGGCTATTGCTTTGACGGTGGGAATTGCGATTCAGAATTTTCCAGAGGGAACGGCGGTTGCACTTCCACTTTTACAGAATGGTTTTAGTAAGAAAAAGGCGTTTCTTATTGGAAGCATGTCGGCATTGGTGGAGCCGGTTTTTGGCGTGTGCGCCGCAGCGCTTGCGGGTGGGGTGCAAAGGGGGATGCCGTGGTTCTTGTCGTTAGCAGCGGGGGCAATGATCTACGTGGTGGTTCAGGAATTGATTCCCCAGGCATGTGATAAAGAAGATGAAAAGTCGGGAACCCTTGGATTCGTCGTCGGGTTTCTGGTAATGATGATTTTAGACGTGACGTTGGGCTAGTGTAGTGTCTGCATTATATTCAGGCAAACCTCCTTGCCTAAATTTCCATCAGGCTACGTT
>BLMJ01000070.1 GCA_011960625.1 Lachnospiraceae bacterium
AAAAAAGCCCAATTCTTTTTTCAAAGAATCAGACTTTTTCAGTGCCCTCTAAAATACACAGTTCCGGGGATATATGACTGGAACATGAAAAAGGGAAAGTTCGCAAAACAGATGAATGCGTAGAAGTTTGTCGAAAACAGGCGAATAGATATAAGAATAGGAACCCTTGTAAGTGGCGTGTGAATGCCATTTACAGGGGGTTTGTGTTGTGCGCCCGGCGGCACGTTTCCAACGGGTGCAAGTCCCGAATCCGCCCGGTAGTGGGAAGGATATAGCCGAAGGCAAGGGTGTCTATCGTGAGGTGGAATCTGAAGGAAGCCGGATGTGGGGAACATACTAACCCGCGGGCAAATCTCTGGTCTGACGAATAGAAACCACATATGAGGTTATGCATGAGGGTAAGACTGCAACCCAAGCCAAAGCCCGATAACTACACGGAATCATGCATGATAAATGTGGCAGATGGATGGAGAGAAGGAAATGTGTGGTACCCGGGGAGGTCTGTGCGGCATGCTCTGAAAAGAGCAACCATCGCAGAAAGCGGTGCTGAACGCACAGAAGTCAGCAAAGGTCATAGTAGTGAGTTTTTTTTATCATGAAGGACCGAATCAGTAGGAGTCTTAAGTATGACCGGGAAAGGAGGAATGACCACTTATGACAGAAAACTTGGAAAACAATGGCTGTCCGCAAAGAGAAAGTGCGGAACACGAAGGGTATGCGGAAGCGTCAAGGTCATTCAATCGGATATGGAAAGAAAGAGACAGTGCACAGCCAAAGCTCTTGGAAGCGATACTGCATAAGGATAACTTTAACAGAGCGTATAAGAGAGTGAAGGCAAACAAGGGAGCGCCGGGAATCGACGGGATGACTGTCGAGGAAGGGCTTGCGTACCTAAAGGAACATCAACAGGAGTTGACCGGCCGGATTTACAGGGGGAAGTACACTCCGTCTCCAGTGAGACGAGCCACGATACCGAAACAGGATGGAGGTGTGCGAAAGCTTGGCATACCAACAGTGGTAGACTGAACACTCCAACAGGCAATAACGCAACAGTTAGTGCCAATCTATGAGCCATTGTTTGCGGACGGCAGTTACGGCTACCGCCCGAACAGAAGCGCAAAAGAAGCGATACTGAAAGTGAAAGAGTATGCAGAGCAGGGCTTTACATTTGCGGTAGTTCTGGACTTATCAAAATACTTCGACACACTCAATCACGAAATACTCATCAACCTCCTTCGGAAGAATGTAAAGGATGAGCGGGTAGTGCAGCTGATTAAACGCTACCTGAAAAGTGGAGTCATGGAAAACGGAGTGGTCATCGACGCAGAGGAAGGTTCGCCACAGGGAGGAAATTTATCACCATTACTAGCGAACATCTACCTCAACGAGTTTGACCAGGAGTTACAAAAGAGAGGAGTTCCGAGCATTCGATATGCAGATGACATTGTGCTGTTGGCAAAGAGTAAACGGGCATCGGAAAGACTGTTGGAGAGCAGTACAAAGTACCTTGAGGGGAAGCTGAAACTAACAGTCAACCGGGAGAAAAGCCGTACTGTGAGCGTGTTTGCAATTCGAAACTTTAAGTTCCTTGGCTTTGCATTGGGAAGGAACAGAAGCGGCATATATGTCCGGGTTCATGCAAAGTCATGGAAGAAG
Organism: Lachnospiraceae bacterium; assembly: GCA_011960625.1. Taxonomy (GTDB): domain Bacteria; phylum Bacillota; class Clostridia; order Lachnospirales; family Lachnospiraceae; genus Sporofaciens. The sequence goes on from BLMJ01000070.1 coordinate 1,657, forward strand.
TTCAAGTCAAGATTAAAAAGTCTGTCTTCCCGCAGGCAAGTACAAACAAACAAGCCAAGCCTTGAGAAAATCAAGGTGTATGCAAGAGGATGGCTGAACTACTACGGAATAGCAAGCATGAAGAACAATATAGATGACATCAATGGATGGCTCTATCACAGAATACGTATGTGTATATTGAAAGAGCCGGATACGAGAACTGTATGTCCGGTGCTGTGAGAGGACGGCGGTTAGTCACCGCCTCCTACTCGATTTTGGGAGAGGTTTATAACTTATCGTAAATTACTGTATTTTGAGTGCCGATTTTGGGGAAAGGGTATCCCCAAAATGGTGTGTGAAAGTTTGCCTCGTTCTTTTGGGAAAATGGGAGAAGTTTGCTTCGTGTTTTTTTTGGAGGATAGCATTATCCTCCAAATTTGAATATGGGCTTTAGCAGAAATATAACTTCAATTACAAATATTGACAGATATTCAAGCATAAATGCTCCAAATGAAAGTAAACTCAGCCATAAATATTTTGTCCATTTTACTTCTTTAACCATTATCCTCCTTATGAAATTCCGATTTTTCACTTTTTGCAACTTCCCGACAAATGTGAATTTAACTACCTCTTAATTAATCGTTTAATTTGGGAAAGTATGAAACTCCCTAACAAATATAAATTACAAAAATATACAAATAGATTTCCAACATACGAATAAAGAGTAAAGCGTCCTTTCATAGCAACCTGTGCTGATAATGTCTTTGTATCAGACTGAAAGTAATCGGTCTGTGCCAACACACAGCCCTTAACATTTGAAACAATCGACATTCCGTTATTTGTATGTCTGATAATATTACTTCCATTTTCAACCCCACGCACAATCGCTGTCTTTACAGTTAATAATGTCATTTCTTTCCAATCCGAAGCTGGAACAATTAGTATATCTACATTATTTCTACCTGCCTGCTGTATTTTAGACAAAAATGCCATATCAGAACATATAAACGGCGCAATTCTACCATATTCTGTATCAAAACTTTTTAGCATTCCATCTCCTTTTTGGCACAATTCTCCGATTGAGCGTCCATGCTTAAAATATTCTGATATTAGTTCTCCTTGTGGATTAAATGCTACCGTTTTATTTTCCTTTAAGTCCTCGTAAGGAGTTTTCACTAGTAAAGAAGCAATCAAATAAATTTCTTCCTGTTTTGCCATGTCCGACGCTCGTTGCAAAATCATATCTTCATCTTGTTTTAAAACCGCCACCACCAAAAGACTGAAATTG
>BLMJ01000071.1 GCA_011960625.1 Lachnospiraceae bacterium
AACTCTAAGTATAAAATCATTATTTCTGAGAGAAACGACCCGGAAAAAAGCCCGGAAAGCAGACAGATCAGATGGCTGAGGGATAAGGTGTATAAGAGAGCTGACGCCATGGTTTTTCAGACGCCGGATGCTAAGAAATATTTTTCCGGCCCACGGTACAAAAGAATTACAAAGACGATCATTCCGAATCCGGTTAAGCCGGATTTGCCTGAGCATGTATTTGAAAAAGATTGTCATAGGTTTATCTCGGCCTGCAGGCTGTACGAGCAGAAGAACATTCCTATGATGATAGAAGCGGTTCGGTTGTTAATAGAAAAAGGCATATCGTGTACGCTTGATATATACGGTGAGGGACCGCTTAGGAGTAAACTGGAGAGAATGGTTCAGGGATATGGTTTAAGCAAGTATATCCATTTGAACCATTTTACGAAAGAGATTCATTATGAAATGACCCATGGGGCTGCGTTTGTGATTTCTTCGGATTATGAAGGAATATCAAATTCTATGTTAGAGGCATTATGTATCGGTATCCCCGTTATTGCCACAGATTGTCCAGTGGGAGGGGCGAGAATGTATATTAAGGACGGTGTAAACGGATATCTGGTGCCATGCAATAATGTATGTCAGTTAGCTGAAAAAATGGAACGTGTATTGGTGAATAGAGAAGAGAGTGAAAAAATAGGGATGAAAGCTAAGGAATTAAAAAATGATTTAGAGACGAATAAAATTATACAGAAGTGGAAGAGTCTGGTCCGGTATATGATTGGGGCGCCGGATTTGGCTGCGCCAAGAGGCTGATATGTTAGAAATTTCTGTAATAATGTTGTTTATATGGATATTGCTGTTTTGGATTCTATTTACGACGCCCGTTCATATTACGAAGAAAGGAATACTTGCTTTTTGGTATTTCTTTGTGATAGCTCTTGCAATCTTTTCATTTTATGCGGAACCAAGTGTGTCGGATGATTTGTACAGACATTATGCCCTTATTGATATGCTTCGCAGCGGGGCTGCAGCTGCTGTATGGGTTTGTAAAGAATAAAAATAGTACAAAGGCGTACATTTCGGTTTTAGGCGCTCTTATCATTATATCAACTGCGATGAATACCAATATTGTGGTAGATATTCTGGCACGAAGCAGAATATTGTATTTTATAAGGCTGAGGGAAAAGTGGATTTCATACAGTGTAAGCAGTTCGTTTAGTGAAAGTATGCTT
>BLMJ01000072.1 GCA_011960625.1 Lachnospiraceae bacterium
GGTGCTAATAAGGTTGAATTTGTTGACTCAGCAGATGATGTGACAAATGCAAAGGACGGCGAGTATAAGATTCATCTGGTAGCGGTTCCGGCAGATGATACAGAGGTTAAGGTAGGGACTTCTCCGGCGTCGGCTGATAAAGATACAGCAGCCGCATCTTTGGATGATGTTACAATGACAAAAGCAGCGGATGCAAAAGCAGTAACATTAAAAGGTGGAGAGAATAAAGTTGCATTTAAACTCTTGAAAGCAGAATATCAAGCAGTAGCCGGATCTGAAGTAACATTAGGTTCTACTTCAGCAAATGATGTAAAAGACAACTATGAAATAAAGGCTTTGGCTGGCACTGGTAAAGGAATTACAGCATTTACCTTTAGCGGTTCAATGAACGCAAAGGCAGATTGGACGAAGCTGCAAAGTGGTATTGAAATTACTTCAGTATATTCACCGATAGTTGCGCCTTCCGATGCAACTGTTATTACAGGAACGGGCGCAATGATTGAGGTAGGAACAGATATGAACTTATCTTCAAGCGGTGCGTTTAGCATAACTGGATTAACAGCTGATGATAATTTAGCTTCATTATCTATCGAGGTTCCAAATGGCAGTACATTTGCAATCGATGCAAATCCTGTAGAGCTGAACATGGATAATTGGAGTGAAGAAAGCGGCGGCTCTATTACTGGTCAACTTGGTACAGTGTGGATGGATTATTTAAGAGGAGAGAGTGGTACTACAAAACTTAAGCTTACTTTAGTATCAGGAGCCATTATAGAGGCAACAGCAACGATTCAGTAAGCACAATACTTAATACTGGAATTAATAAGTATATTTGTTAAAGAGATTCCCGTTTCGTCACCGCGTTATTTTAAGTATGTTCTACATATGATGATTGCGGTGACGAAATTTGTTAAAAAATATTTGTATGTATAAAATGAGGAATATGAATGCTAAATGACAGAGTAATTTTAATTACAGGTGGAACAGGATCTTTTGGCCATCAATTTGTAAGTTATGTGTTAGAAAAATATGAGCCTAAAAAAGTTATTATATATTCAAGAGACGAATATAAGCAGTTTATTATGGATAATCAATACAAATCACATAGACAATGTGAAAAATTACGCTTTTTTATTGGTGATGTTAGGGATGAGGCTCGTTTGAAAATGGCTATGAAAGGGGTAGATTATGTTATACATGCGGCAGCGCTGAAGCAGGTTCCGGTATGTGAATATAATCCTAATGAGGCCATTAAAACCAATATCAATGGGGCCGTTTCTGTAATAAATGCAGCGCTGGAAGCCGGTGTTAAAAAAGTAATTGCACTTTCTACAGATAAGGCAGTAAATCCGATTAATTTATACGGTGGTACAAAATTAGTATCAGATAAGTTATTTTGTGCAGCAAATTCTTACTCAGGTGCAGATGGAACGAGATTTGCTGTAGTGCGGTATGGAAATGTAGCAGGGAGCCGCGGTTCGGT
>BLMJ01000073.1 GCA_011960625.1 Lachnospiraceae bacterium
ACGGTCGCAAAGCCCAGAGATTGGAGGCTTTGTGACTGTTTTTTTTAGACTGTCTAAGATGGGATATATCTATTTCCTTAAAAAGTCAATAAAAGCGAATCAAAAACTGGAAATATTTCTCTTGACAAGAAATGCATAATTGTATACAATTATACACATTGAAAGCTTAGGCCGGAAGACAAGATAAGACACGAAGGAGACGACATCTATGGAAAACAGGAAAGTATACCTAGACAAGCACAGCAATCTGCTGCAATTAGAGGAGCACATGTATCCGCTGGTGGAGGTGACGAAGCCCAATGTATTCCGGAATCTGTTCCGGTATGACGAGATTCCGAAGATTGCATTTAACGACCGTATTGTGCCCCACAGTATGCCGGATGAGATCTGGATTACAGATACGACGTTTCGGGACGGTCAGCAGTCGAGAGCGCCCTACAGCACAGAGCAGATTGTAAAGCTCTATGAGTATTTTCACAGGCTGGGAGGTCCGAAGGGGAAGCTTCGCCAGTGTGAGTTTTTCTTATACAGTAAAAAAGATCGGGACGCGGTATATAAATGTCTGGAGAAAGGATATCAATTTCCTGAAGTCACCAGTTGGATTCGCGCCAGTAAGAAGGATTTTGAACTGGTAAAGGAAATCGGGATGAAGGAGACAGGAATCCTGGTCAGCTGCTCCGATTATCATATCTTTTATAAATTAAAGATGACCAGACGTGAATGTATGGAGCATTACCTGTCTGTGGTCCGCGAGTGTCTGGAGACGGGGGTAAGCCCTAGGTGCCATTTAGAGGATATCACCAGGTCAGATATCTATGGTTTTGTGATTCCGTTCTGTCTGGAGCTGATGAAACTGATGGAGGAATACCAGATTCCGGTGAAGATTCGCGTCTGTGATACGATGGGATATGGGGTGAATTATCCAGGAGCGGTGATACCAAGATCAATCCCGGGAATCATTTACGGAATCCGTGTTCACGCGGGAGTGCCAAGTGAGCTGATTGAGTTTCACGGTCATAATGATTTCTATAAGGCAGTCAGCAATTCCTCCACGGCGTGGCTCTATGGAGCAAGCGGTGTAAACTGTTCGCTGTTTGGGATTGGGGAGCGGACAGGAAATACCCCGTTGGAGGCGATGGTGTTCGAGTATGCGCAGCTTAGGGGAACGTTAGACGGCATGGACACCACTGTGATTACGGAATTAGCCGAGTATTATGAGACTGAGATTGGATACAGGGTGCCGTCGAGGACGCCCTTTGTGGGAAGGAATTTTAACGTTACACGGGCAGGCATCCATGCGGATGGGCTGTTGAAAAATGAAGAGATTTACAACGTTTTTGATACAGATAAATTTCTGAACCGTCCGCCCCTTGTGGCTGTGTCGAATACGTCCGGGCTTGCGGGGATTGCCCATTGGATCAATACCTATTTCCATCTGCCGGAAGAAAAGCAGGTGGATAAGAATACAAAGCTGGTTGCCATGGTGAAGGAATGGGTAGATAAGGAATATGAAGAAGGCCGCGTGACGGTCCTTACAGATGAGGAGCTGCTCGGTGTGATTGAGGCCGCAAGGAATCAGTTGGGATATGAGCTTCTGTAACGTCAGATCCTCTGTGAGGGAAAGGATAGGAGAGAAGGAAGAGAAAGATGGAAGAATATCAAGACCGTTCATTGCGGGGCAGGGTGTTTCAAAGGCTTAGGGAGGACATTCTGTCAGGGGTCTATCGGGAACGTGACGAGCTTCGGGAGATTACTATTGGGGAGGAAATGGGGGTCAGCAGGACTCCTGTGAGGGAGGCGCTTAGGCAGTTGGAGCTTGAGGGGCTGGTGACGATTATCCCCAACAAGGGCGCCTATGTGACAGGGATTTCCCGCAAGGATGTTGCAGACATATATAAGATTCGTTCCATGCTGGAAGGTTTGTGCTCACGGTGGGCGACGGAGCATATTACGGAAAAACAGATTGAAGAGCTGGAGGAAGTATTACTGTTGTCGGAGTTTCATTTGCATAAGAAGAGAGAGGGGCAGACGGAGCAGGTGACAGAGCTGGACGGAAAGTTCCATAAGATTCTGTATGAAGCGTCGAACAGCCGGATTTTAGGGCATGTACTTTCAGATTTTCATAAATACGTACAGATGGCGAGAGCGTTGTCTGTGGGGGAGAAGAATCGGGCAGAGAAGTCCATCCAGGAGCATAGGGAGATTTTGGAGGCGATTAAGAAACATGACGGGGAGCTGGCGGAAAGGCTTGCGAACCAGCATATCTTGAATGTGATGGAGAATCTGCATTTGTCGGATCTGGAAAAGGTGATATAGCAAGTTTTCATGTAATAATTCAGGAGGTATTTAAAAATGGCAAAGATTAAGATGACAACACCAATCGTAGAGATGGACGGCGACGAAATGACTCGTATCTTGTGGAAGATGATTAAGGTCCATCTGCTGGAGCCGTATATTGAGCTGAATACGGAGTATTATGACCTAGGGCTTGAGCACAGAAACGAGACGGAGGATCAGGTGACAATTGATTCTGCAAACGCGACGAAAAAGTATAAGGTTGCCGTGAAGTGTGCGACGATTACTCCCAATGCAGCGCGTATGACGGAGTATGATTTGAAGGAGATGTGGAAGAGTCCCAACGGGACGATTCGGGCGATCCTAGACGGTACAGTTTTCCGCGCGCCGATTGTGGTCAAGGGAATTGAACCTTGCGTAAAGAACTGGAAGAAGCCGATTACGATTGCAAGGCATGCCTATGGAGACGTATATAAGGGCGCTGAGCTGAAGGTGCCGAAAGCCGGAAAGGTGGAGCTTTTATATACTGGGAAGGACGGTCAGGAGATAAGAGAGCTGGTACATGAATTTGACGGCGCTGGAATTGTACAGGGGATGCATAATATCAACCAGTCCATTGAGAGTTTCGCAAGAAGCTGCTTTAACTATGCGCTGGATATTAAGCAGGATCTTTGGTTCGCGACCAAGGATACCATTTCTAAGAAGTATGACCATACGTTTAAAGATATTTTCCGGGATATTTTCGAGAAAGAGTATCAGGAGAAGTTTGAGAAAGCAGGCATTACTTATTTCTATACACTGATTGACGACGCTGTGGCTCGGGTGATGAAGTCTGAAGGCGGGTACATCTGGGCATGTAAGAATTATGACGGGGATGTAATGAGCGATATGGTTTCGTCTGCATTTGGTTCTCTTGCCATGATGACCTCTGTGCTGGTGTCGCCGGACGGGTATTATGAGTATGAGGCGGCGCATGGGACGGTACAGCGGCATTATTATAAGCATCTTGAGGGGGAGGAGACAGTCTAAAAAAAACAGTCACAAAGCCTCCAATCTCTGGGCTTTGCGACCGT
>BLMJ01000074.1 GCA_011960625.1 Lachnospiraceae bacterium
AGACAGTCTAAAAAAAACAGTCACAAAGCCTCCAATCTCTGGGCTTTGCGACCGTTTTTCTTTTTGCAGCAATGTATGCTATTTTATGGTATTTCTATTCGCATACCGTCGTATACCGTCATCTCCAATAGCTGGGTCCAATGTGATATTATTCATATATGCTCTTGCTCCATTCGCCTCATCCAGTCTAAAACTTTTTGAGTTGGCTTCCAATCATCCGATTCCATTTCCTGTAATTCTTCCATGCTAAAAGAGATTGTCTTCCCTTTTTCAAACTGTTAAAAGCTTTTATCTAATTTTGCAAGATACTCTGCATTACGTTTTGCTTTTGCTAATTCATTGTATTCTGCTTCGGATATTATAACAACATTCTTATTTTCTTTCCGGGATACTATCACCGGTTCACCCTCAAATGCCATATCAAAATACTTTTTTATATTTGCTCTTATATCCATCTGCTTAGTTGCAATCATAGAACACCTCTTCTCGTACTTAAAATCGTACTATTTATTGTACTTGTATTATATGCTGCTATTATATACAAGTCAACATAATTTAAAACTTATCAAACCTGCTATTCTAAACTTAGTACAATTTCGCCCCAATCTCCCTTGGACGGAAGCCTTCATTCTCCAGGGCTTTCATAATCTCATTCTTATGCTCCGTTCCGAAAGCCTCCATGGTGATACGAAGCTCCACAGCGGCGTTCCGGTTGGTGCTGACAAACTGGTTATGCTCCAGCTTTATGACATTTCCCTGAGCATCCGCAATCGTAGCCGCAACTCTGACTAACTCGCCTGGCTTATCCGGAAGCAGCACAGATACCGAGAAAATCCGGTCGCGCTGGATCAGTCCATGCTGTACAATGGAAGACATGGTAATCACATCCATATTACCGCCGCTCAAAATCGCCACGGCCTTCTTTCCCTTCAAGTCAAGCTGCTTGAGGGCCGCAACCGTCAAAAGACCAGAATTTTCCACCACCATCTTATGGTTTTCCACCAAATCCAGGAAGGCTCCAATCAGCTCGTCATCCTCCACCGTCAGCATACGGTCAATATTCTCTTTGGCATATGGGAATATCTTTTCGCCTACCCTCTTGACCGCCGTACCGTCTGCAATCGTATTGGCGCTGTCAAGTGTAACCGGCTCCCCGGAAGCCAAAGCCATCGTCATACTGGCCGCCTGGGATGGCTCCACCCCAATAACCTGAATCTTAGGATTCAGCATCTTAGCCAGCGTGGAAACCCCTGTAATCAATCCGCCGCCGCCCACAGGAGCAAGGATATAATCCACAGTCGGCAATTCCTGTACGATCTCCATAGCAATAGTTCCCTGTCCGGTGGCAATGTCCGGGTCGTCAAAAGGATGGACGAAGGTATACCCCTTCTCCTCCGCCAATCTAATGGCATACTCGCACGCATCGTCATAGACGTCTCCATGAAGGATAACCTCCGCACCATAGTTCTTCGTGCGGTTCACTTTGATAAGCGGCGTAACGGTCGGCATCACAATGATCACTTTACAGCCAAATTTCTGGGCCGCATAAGCAACGCCCTGGGCATGATTCCCTGCGGAAGCAGTAACCAGTCCCTTTTCCCGGGCTTCCTGGCTCATCGTACTGATTTTATAATAAGCGCCCCGCACCTTATAAGCGCCCGTCTCCTGCATATTCTCCGGTTTCAGATAGATTCTTCCACCTGTCTCCCGGCTTAGATATTCGCTGTAGACCAGTTTTGTCGGATTGGTAACGTTCTTCACAAGCTCGCTGGCCTGTTCAAATTTTTCAAGCGTAAACATACTTCCTTCCTCCTATTCTTATACATAAAAGCCAAACTCAGGAATTTTCTTCTTCTTTCTCTTCCCCGGACGCAAACAACGCCCGTACAAAGGTATCTGCATCAAACTTCTGTAAATCGTCAATGGACTCCCCGACGCCGATATACTTCACAGGAAGCCCGAGTTCCGCATGGATCGCCACGGCAATACCGCCCTTGGCTGTCCCGTCCATTTTCGTAAGGACGATCCCCGTAATATCCGCCACCTCATGAAACTCTTTCGCCTGCTGCAGCGCATTCTGCCCCGTAGTGGCATCCAGTACCACCAAAGTTTCCCGATATGCCTCCGGGAACTCTCGGTCAATGATACGGTTCATCTTCTTGAGCTCCTCCATCAGATTCTTCTTATTATGAAGCCGGCCTGCCGTATCGCACAACAACACATCCGCATGTCTCGCCTTTGCAGAGGCAACGGCATCGTAGACCACAGAAGCCGGATCAGAGCCTTCCTGCCCGCCAATTAGATCCACCTGGGCACGGTTCGCCCACTCCCTTAGCTGCTCCCCCGCCGCAGCGCGGAACGTATCCGCCGCCGCAAGGACCACTTTTTTATTCTGAGCCTTTAATTTTCCGGCAAGTTTCCCAATGGTGGTTGTCTTCCCGACACCGTTTACCCCGATGACCAGCACTACAGAGGTTTTCTCCTCGAACTCATACGCCGTCTCGCCCACGTCCATCTGTTCCTTGATACTCTCAATCAAGAGCTCCCTGCACTGCACAGGCTCCTTAATACGCTGCGCCTTCACCTTTGCCTTCAAATCATCCAGAATATCATAAGTCGCCTGCACTCCCAAGTCTCCCATAATCAGGACTTCCTCAAGTTCCTCATAGAAATCCTCATCAATGTGAGAAAACCCGTTAAAAATACTGTCCATGCCGGACACAATATTATCTCTCGTCTTTCCAAGCCCCTGCACCAGACGCTTAAAAAAACCAACCTTCTCCTCAGCCATCAAAACCTCCTTATCTACACAATCCCAAGCCCAAAAGCCCGGCTTTCATTCTTCCTCTAGTCCATCCTCTTTGCACAACTCTTCTCTCGCCAGGGCTCCCTCTAACAATCAGGCATCCAGTTCATCCTCCAAAAGACTCACAGACACCAGAGTAGAAATCCCCTTCTCCTGCATCGTAATCCCGTACAACCTGTCCGCCGCCGTCATCGTACCTCTTCTATGGGTAATGACAATAAACTGGGTACTCTTCGTCAGCTTATGCAGATACCCCGCAAACCTGACTACATTATTATCATCCAGAGCCGCCTCAATCTCATCTAACAGACAGAAGGGCGAGGGTTTCAAATTCTGAATGGCAAACAACAGAGAAATCGCTGTCAGCGCCTTCTCCCCGCCGGAAAGCTGCATCATATTCTGCAGCTTCTTCCCTGGCGGCTGAGCAATGATCCGCACGCCTGCCTCAAGGATATCTTCATCCTCCATCAGCTCCAGCGTACCCTTTCCCCCGCCGAACAACTCCTTGAACACCTGGTCAAATTCACTGGCGATCCTTGCAAACTGCTCCCGAAACTGCTTGCGCATGGCTGTATCCAGTTCCTCGATAATCTGCTCTAACGTCGCCTCCGCCTCAACCAGGTCGTCATGCTGGCCTTTCAGGAACTCATACCGCTCAGAAACACTCTTAAACTCCTCAATGGCGTTGACATTGACATTTCCAAGCCCTCGGATCTCCCCTTTCAGTTCTTGAATCCGCCTCTTCATCTTCGACAAATCCGTCAGATTCGCATCTCGCAGCTCCTTGGCACGAATATAAGTAATCTCATACTCCTCCCACATATAATTGATCTGTTTTTCTGAAGCCGACTCCAAATTCTCCTTCTGGCTCTCAAGACGGAAAATTTCCTTGTCCAGATCCCCCATATGCTTTGACAGCTCCTCCCGTTTCTGCAAGAAATTCTTATGCTTCTGGTTCAGCTCCTCTCGCTCTTTCTTGAAACGTTCAATCTCTGCCTGAATCTCCACAAACAATTCCGCCGAATTTTCAATCGTCTCCTTAAGCTCCTGAATCTGCTTCTCCTTCTCTTCAATCTCCTTAGAGGTTCCGCCCTTATTCTTCTCCAATTCCTTTAATTCACACTGAAACTTCCCTATCTCCTCTCGGATACGGTTCTCATTCTCGTCAACAAAGGTAAACTTCTGCTCCAGGCTTGCGAACTCCAGATGAATCTCCTCCGTCAACTTTACCTTCCCTGCTTCTTCTTCGTGCCCTGCATCCAGAATTTTCTGCTCCTTATCAATCTGCTCTGTCAACTCCTGCTCAAGCTTCTCAGAAGTATAAAGTTCTACGCTGATGGATTCCTGATTATCCGCAATATCCGTAATCTGGTCGTCCAGCTTCTTGGCTTCCGCCCCCAAATTCTCTGCAAGCTCCCTGGAATTACGAATCTTCGACGCCGCCTGGTCCGCGTTCATTTTCGCTGTATTCTGGATGACGTAAGCCTTCTGAAGCTTAGCGTTGATTTCATCCATCTTTTCGTAATAACCGGCGCGCTCCTTGCGAAGTAAGTCCGAAGACGCCTCCACCTCGTCCATCTCTCGTTTCAGCTGTTTGACCGTCCGCTCAAATTCCTCCATTTCACGCCTTCTGCTTAACAAATTACTGGAATTTTTGAACGCTCCTCCCGTCATAGAGCCTCCGGGATTAATCAATTCTCCCTCTAGGGTGACAATTCGCATGGACTGCTTATATTTTTTCGCAATGGCAAGTCCATGATCAATATGTCCCACCACCAGCGTCCTTCCCAGAAGATTATCCGCCAGCGCTTGATACTTCTCTTCCACCTTAACCAGAGTATTTGCAGTTCCCACTACACCAGGTTCCCGAAGGGCCTCTGCCTTCATACTTCCCGCATAAGAACGGATATTTGTAAGCGGAAGAAACGTTGCCCGACCGAACCGGTTCTTTTTCAGGAAACCAATCATCCGTTTTGCCGTCTCATCATCCGAAGTTACAATATTCTGTATATTTCCACCAAGAGCCGTCTCGATGGCAATCTCATAGTCCTTCTCTACCTTGATCAGATCCGCAACTACGCCGAGAATCCCTTTCTCACGACTCTTGCAGTCCATAACCTTACGGATACTGTTTCCATACCCATCATACCGCTCTGTCAGATTCTTTAAAGACTCAAGCCGGGACTCCTCCCGATGGTACGCTGTCTGTCCGATTCGAAACTGCTCTGTCTGCTTAGCCAGCTGCTCCTGCAGAACGGCAATCTTTTCCTCATACCGGCTGTTCTCCTCTGCCAGTCCGGTAATCTTCCCTGAAATCTCCTCAAGCTCCTGCTGGTATCCGAGAAGCTTCTTGCACTGATGCTCTTCTTCCTCCCTGGCCTCAATGATCTGACGGTTCATCCCTGCTCTGCGAACCTGGATCTGCTCCAGCATCGTATCATACTTCTGAAGCTTGGCCTTCGTGGACGCCCTGTTATTGAGAAGCTCCATGATTTCATCCTTATGCTGCTCCACGGACGCCGTTAAAGCCGCAATTCGGGACTGCGCCTCCACCAACTCAGCCTTCGCCTGATTCTCAAGTCTGGTCTGCTCGTCAATCTGCCGCTTTAGCTCATCTCCCTCACACCTAAGCTCCCGCAGATGGTCTTTTCGTACCCCGATCTCAGATTCAATGGTTCTGGCACGCTGATCATAATGGGCGTCATTCATATGCATACTGTTGATCTGCTCCTTGAGCAGCTCAATCTGGTTCTCCAACTGCTGCTTCAGCAGATTCGTCTCATTAAGCTGGCCCTTCGCCTTCTCAATCGCCCCGTCAATCCCGTCAACCTGCTCCTCCACCGTCTCGTACTCCGTCTTCATGTCGTCGTACCTTTGGCTGGCCTGGGCAAGCTCTTCCTTGGCAAGGTTCAGTTTCCCGGCAATCTCATTGACCTGTTCTTCTAAACGCTCCGTCTCCAACAGGAACATATTGATATCGTAAGTTTTAAGCTCTTCCTTTTTCTTAAGGTACTCTCTTGCCGTCTCTGCCTGACGCTCTAAGGGACCTACCTGCTTCTCAAGCTCCGCAAGGATGTCGTTGACCCTCAGAAGGTTTTGGCGCTCCTCCTCTAACTTTTTCACCGACATATTCTTGCGCCGCTTAAACTTCACGATTCCCGCCGCCTCGTCGAACAGCTCCCGCCGTTCCTCCGGCTTTCCGCTTAAGATTCGATCAATCTGCCCCTGCCCGATAATCGAATATCCCTCCTTGCCGATACCCGTATCATAGAACAGCTCATTGACATCCTTAAGACGGCACCCGCTCCCATTGATGAGGTACTCACTCTCCCCCGACCGATAGAGTTTTCTTGTCACTGTCACTTCTTCGAAATCAATGGCAAGCTGGTGATCCGAATTATCAAGTGTGATTGCCACCGACGCATAGCTCAAGGGCTTACGATTCTCCGTCCCCGAAAAGATTACATCCTGCATGGTACCGCCCCTAAGCTGCTTGACCCTCTGCTCGCCTAAGACCCACCGTACAGCGTCCGCAACATTGCTCTTCCCGCTCCCGTTGGGTCCCACGATTCCTGTAATCCCGTTATGGAAATCGAATTTAATCTTATGTGCAAATGACTTGAAGCCCTGCACCTCAATACTCTTTAGATACATTCTCCACCTACTTTATATTCATACTGCGCAGCTTCAGGATGCTCTGGTAAGCCGCCACCTGTTCCGCTCCTTTCTTCGTGCGTCCCTCACCCACGCCGTACTCCTTGTCTCCAATCAGCACAGACACATGGAAAGACTTATCGTGATCGGGTCCTTCCTCCCCCACCAGCTGGTAATTGATCGGCTCTTTGGTATTCGCCTGCACGATTTCCTGCAAGATAGTCTTGCTATCGAAAAAGAGCGTCTTATTCTCCAGATCATTCAGAATAAAACGATGGATGAACTCTTTCGCATTAGCAAACCCACCATCCATATAAATCGCCCCAATCAGCGCCTCCAGCGCGTCGGAGGTAATCGAATCCCGTTTCCTGCCTCCGGTGGCATCCTCACCCTTTCCAAGCAGCAGATATCTGCCAAGCTCCAGGTCTCTTGCACAGAATGCAAGAGCCGGTTCACAGACCATACTCGCCCTTGTCTTGGTCAGCTCCCCTTCCGGCATCTGCTCATGTTCAAAAAACAAAAATTCGCTGCATACCAACTCCAGCACCGCGTCCCCTAAAAATTCCAAACGTTCGTTACATTCATGTTTGGATAAATGCTTCTCGTTTGCATAGGAGCTGTGAATCATTGCCTGCCTAAGCAACTCGAAATTATGAAATCTGTACCCTATCTTACTTTCTAATACCTTTAATTCCTGCCCCATTCTATCTCCTCACAAACTTGAAAAACGAAAAAGCCCTACCGGGCTTTTTCTTATCTGTCCATTGCCTAGTTATTTGTCGCATTCTTGATCTGCTCTACGGCATCACCCACAGTGACGATCTTCTCTGCCTCTTCATTGTCGATCTCGATGTCGTAAGTCTCCTCTATCCCCATGATGATCTGAAAGATGTCCAGAGAATCTGCTCCCAAATCATCCACGAAAGTTGTATCTTCCGTAATCTCATCTGCATTCACATTCAAAACATCTGCTATAATCTCTTTCAATTTTTCAAATTCCATACCATCTCTTCTCCTTTTCTGATATTCATTTCCTGATACCTCAATGTTCTTCTTTTATTCAGCGGACACTGCATCCGTTTGAATACACTCTCTGATCTTTTCGTTGATTCTCTGTCTCTTAAAGGTCACACACTGAAGCAGCGTATTGCTGACCTCTTTCGCTTTCGCACTGCCATGGGTCTTTACCACCAAACCGTTAAGTCCCAGAAGCGGCGCTCCGCCGTACTCACTGGCGTCGAAGGCTTTTAGCGTCTGCTTAAGGGCCGGCTTAATTAACAGCGCGCCTAGCTTGCTTCTTAAGGTGGACATAAGCCCCTCCTTCACCTTACTGATTAAGACCGCACCCACGCCTTCGTATAATTTCAGGATGATGTTTCCTGAAAATGCCTCGCAGACCACCACGTCTACCTGTCCGTGGGGAATCTCACGCGCCTCCACGCTTCCGGTAAAATGAATCTCTTGCAACTCTTTTAAAAGTGGAAACGTCTCCTTCACCAGAGCGTTCCCTTTCTCTTCCTCCGCCCCAATATTGACGATCCCCACCTTTGGCTTCTTCACGCCAAGAACATGTTCCATATAGATGGACCCCATCTTAGCAAACTGGACAAGATGGGAGGCTCTGGCATCCACATTCGCCCCGCAGTCAAGCAGCAGGGACACTCCCTTCTCAGTGGGAATAAGCGACGCAAGGGGCGGACGCTCCACACCCTTAATTCGTCCAACCAACGTCTGCCCGCCTACCAGGATAGCCCCAGAGCTTCCGGCCGACACGAAGGCATCCGCTTTTTGCGCCTTCACCAGCTTCATGCCCACCACGATGGACGAATCCTTCTTCCTGCGTATGGCATTCACCGGAGGCTCCGCCGTCTCGATCACCTCCGAAGCATGGATGACTTCAATCTGCGACTTTTGGTACTGATACTTTGCAAGCTCTTTCTCAATAATCTCCTCCCGCCCGATCAGGAATACCTTCATAGAAGGCTCTTTCCCTACGGCATCCACCGCCCCTTTCACCATCTCAGCGGGGGCGTTGTCCCCGCCCATGGCATCTAATGCTATATTCGTAATTTCTGTCATCTGTACTCCTCCTGACATTGCTGTACATCGTCCATTAAATAACCAGCCATACACCGGCTTGCGATAGCCATTTATTTAATCTACGATGCACTAGACTAATTTTACTAGACATTATACGAAAAAGCAATACCCCATTCTGTCCAACATGCAAAAACATCGCTCAGAAAAACGCTGCACAGTCAGATTCTCTCCTCCCATGCAGCGTCCTATCGCTACTCAATATAAACAGATGTAACTAAATCAGGTAATTCATCATCATGCCTACGGCATAATAATTGCTCATATTGTACGCCCCGCCCTTGGAGAACATACCCATTACACTGTATGGATTCGTTGCCTGGCTCATGGACGATGAACCCGTGGACGAACCTGAAAATGAACTAGAGCCGCTTCCATTCACAAGGGAACTAGAGCTGACATTCATAGCGCTGCTTGCCTTGTTGAACATGCGATCAGCAATTCCGCCCATGCCAGAGATTAACTCTTTCGACAGGGATGGATTCTTCTGCATATTCTTCTCGAAGGCGCTCTTGCTGAAGCTTAACGTAGCGTCCTTGTTCACCGTGATTCCAAGCTGCTTCAAAGACTGCTCTGAGCCAATGCCGGAAATCATATTGCGAAGCTGTCTGCCCACGCCGCTTCCTCTGTCATAATTATCATTGAGGAACTTCAATGATGAATTATAAGCATCCACTAAATCACCAAGCGCAGAAGCCACACTGCCGGAGTCCACGCCTGCCTTAAGGGTTGCCTCACCAGCTTTCTTAAGCTCAACACTGACTCCATAATAACCGATAGAAACCTTATTCGTCTCTGTCTCGTACTCTGTAGTCCTGCCGTCTGCAGTTACGGAATACTTGGCATTAGCTGCCTCTGTCTTCACATTCTCGGCGCCTTTTGCTGCACCAAGTTCTCCGGAAACCTCAAAGTCCTTGCCTTTGCCTGTTTCCTTGCCTTCTAACTGAAGAGAAGCAACTCCATCCTTCTCAACAACGGTGGCTTTTACGCCAACCTTGCTCTTATTGATCTGGTCTGCCGCTTCTTTCAGCATCTGAACGTTGGTCCTGGAACCTCCGTTCGCTTTCGTGGTGCCTACCTGAACATTCACAGAATTTTTACCGTCATCCACGGTGAAATTCATGGCTGACTTTGCGTAATCTGCTGCCTTTACACCTTCACTGACATTCATCTGTGCCTGTGCAATCTGGGTAACATCCAGCTTATACTCTTTGTCATTCTTAACCAGTAATTTTCCGCTTGCTGTCGCAACGTCACTGTTAGAGCTTGTAATCGCAAGATCACTCATAGCCCCATTCTTGTTAGAGCTTCTCAGCTCATTCGCCGCATTCATCAGATCAGACATCTTACTGCTGTAATCCTTAACAAAACTAACGTCCTGCTTCATCGCAGCCTTGCGTGAGGTAAAAGCTGAGGTGGATGCTGACGATGAATAGGATTGATTCAGCTTCGGATTATTGGAAAGAGCCTGAGTCAAACGAAGACTATTAATGGATGACTGATAGCCGTATAAGCTATTCAACCCATAAGAACTGATTCCATTGATTGCCATATTTCTTCCTCCTTTCTTAACATTATATATTAATTCCACGATCATTTTTGACCGTTGGAATACCAGTTGTATAAGAATGGCTCTTCCATCCTTCAATATTATATCGACAAACTGGATATAAATGTTAATAGTAGAATCCCTATCTTTCTCTCTCCCTAAGGACTTCGAAGATCTTTCGAAACATGTCCGCACCATCCAGTGGCTTTGCAATATGGCCGTCCATCCCTGCATCGGCTGCCTTCTCACAGTCCTCCTTGAACGCATTTGCCGTCATAGCCAGAATCGGGACCGACGCCTTCTTCACATCCCCAAAGGAGCGAATGGCATGCGCCGCCTGGTATCCGTCCATAACAGGCATCTGAATATCCATGAGCACCAGGTCATAATACCCCGCTTTTGCTTTCAGCAGCATATTCACGCACTCCACGCCGTCTCTTGCCCTTTCCACCATACTGCCCTTGCTGGATAGAAGCTTTGTAGCGATTATGGCGTTGACGTCAATATCCTCCGCCAACAGGATTCTCCTGTTATCAAGCCGAAGCTCCTTATCAGTCTCCGCTTTCTTTCCCTCCAAAACTTTTTCTCCAAGCCTATGGGGTAAGCGAATCGTCACCTTTGTTCCAACCCCCTGCCGGCTTTCAATAGCAATCTTTCCTTTCATCAGACTTACCAAATTCTTCACGATTGCCAATCCCAGCCCCGTTCCCTGGATACCGCTGACCGTAGAAGTTCTCTCTCTGGAGAATGAATCATAGGCATGAACCAGAAATTCTTCGGACATACCAATTCCGTTGTCCTCAATCACAGTTTCCACCAAACAGGTATCCTTCGTATCACCTGGCAGTTCCCGAAGCAAAAGGTCAATCCTGCCTCCATCAGGCGTATATTTCACGGCGTTGCTCACCAGGTTTAGAAATACCTGGGAGTAATGCATCGTATCCACATACAAAAAGGGATGCCTAATATCCAGCTTCACGTTACATGCCAGCTTCTTTTTCTTCAAGTCACTGCTGAATATGGTGCATAGCTTGTGGAAATTCTCCCTCACATCCACCAATTCTTCCTCGATGATGATTTTATGGTTCTCGATTCTGGCAAGCTCCAATATATTGTTGATCAAAGCCAAAAGCTGCTTGGACGATACGTCAATATTTTCCAGATATTCTCTCTGCATATCCGGATCATCACTTTCCAGCGCAAAACTCGTAAATCCCAATATGGCATTCATAGGCGTACGGATATCATGGGACATATTAAACAAAAATTCCGATTTTGCCTTGTTCGCCTCCTCAGCCCTCTTAACCGCAATCTCAAGCTGTTCATGCTGTCTTTCCAATTCCTCTTTTTGAGCCTGAATCTTCTTGCTCATTTCCAGCTTTTCTGAACTTCTAAGCAGACTTTCAACCATACTGTTAATATGGGTGCTCAGTTCAAGAAATTCCTTGCTGTCCCAGACATCCACCTTTGTCCTCAGATCTCCGTCCTGGATAGACCAAAGCTTTTCATTAATCCTCCTAATCTGGTCAGTCACAGTCTTATCCATGCTATTCGCCACAGCATAAACCAGAATCATAGAAATCAGAACCAAGCCTGCCAAAAGCAACAGTTCATTGATGATGATTGACTGATAAAATCCGGAAACAGGCGACGCCCACACGATATAATTATCGCCAATCTTTTTTGACAGGCAATAACTAAAAGAATGCTTTGTCTTTGCATGAAACCCTTGTTCGGATTCAATCTGTTCCGTCTCAAGCCCAATCTCAGAAATGTTCTTCCCTACCTCTGAGGTAATCGTCGCCCCCACAACTTTCTCTGTATCAGGATTAATGGCATACAGATGGTATCCAACTCCAGTCCGAAGCAGAGAAAAAATATAAGACAACTCATTCTTCTGCGTCGCACGAAGAACATTGGAAGGTTTCATTCCGATTTGTACGATAAACTCTCCGTCCTCACTCCAAAGGGCTGAATACTGAACCAGCTTTCCTTCTGCCGTATTCGGCGTCGTTTCCTGCACAAGCTTTAACGACTTATCCTCAAGCAGCGGCTTAAAAAATCCGATCTGCTCCCCTGAATCAAAAGAATATCCCAGGTACTCGGGATGTGTTCCTGCAACGATAACGCCATTGGTATCAAAAATATGTATTTCATCTACCTCAACATCCTTGGCAATCTTTCTTAACTCCTCCACATCATCCCTGGCCTCCACATTATATTCCAGAATATAAGCTACCACCGCTGCATCGTCCAGACACATAGACTTATACTCTTCCTGGACCAGTTTAAGCTCTCTGGAATTTTCTTCCAAAATCTGCCCCACCTGTTCAAAGATCTGCTCAGCATTCTGTCTGCCAATACGGTGCATACTGAATACCTGTATCACAGTAGAAATAAAAAGTATAATCACCACCATAATCAGTGTGATCTTCTTCATGTTCTTTACAACAATACTCTTTATGTTCAAAATCGTCCCCCCTCCTTCCGTCTCCCCTACGGCTGCTCTATCCCCGTTAACCCTCAGTATACCTGTCTTTGCCAATAAAATCAACCTATTCGTCTCTTCCGTACCTATACCGTGTAATCTTTACACATTTAGAAAAATGTACAAAATTGAAAATTCCCACTGAAACAATTACAAGAAACACTGCACATAGATTTCCTTTAAGAGAGCCCCCCCCCCCTCCCCCCTA
>BLMJ01000075.1 GCA_011960625.1 Lachnospiraceae bacterium
CTGTATATATTCGGGGGGGGGGGGATAAATGGTGCAAAGAACTTAACTACTGGAAGATTTTGTCGTTTTGACTTGAGAGGAGATAAAAAACTTTAACGATTGGAACTAATTGTGAACTGGGTGATAGCGTTCATATTGTTGCGTATAGAAACGTAATAATTGGTAATAACGTTCTTGTAGCAAGTAAGGTGTTTATAAGTGATACCAATCATGGTAATTACAAAGGCTCGAACATAAGCAATCATAATTCTCCCCATAATATGAGAGAGTTATATTATGACGATACAGTGGTTGGAGAAAACGTTTGGATTGGAGAAAATGCTGTTATTCTTGCGGGAAGTAAAATTGGAAATGGCTGTGCAATTGGCGCGAATACAGTTGTTTCAAAAGCTATACCTCCCAATTCGATTGTAGTCGGACACAACGAGGTGATTCGTCAGTACTGAGGAAAGCAGTGCTATTGCCCTTATTTTTTTAGCAAGGAAGAAATATATGGATAAAAGGAAAATAGGGTGGGTACTTCGAGGGCTCAGATACAAATTTAGTTTTGGTTATTTCGGAAATTTATCGTACATTGGGAAACCTGTTTCGTTAAGTGGAGTCAAGAATATTTATATTTCGGACAGGGTAAGGATTTATCCTGGTGTCAGAATGGAAGTGTATAATAGCGGAAAAATCATTATAGAAGAGAACACTTCTATTGCACAAAATTTTCATATTACTGCGGAGAAAGAGAAATTAGTAATTGGAAAAAATACGACAATTTTAGGGAACGTTTTTATAACAAATATTGACCACGAATACCAAGATATAAATCAGCACATTTTAAAACAAAAGTGGATAACTAAGAGTACAAGAATAGGAGAAGGATGTTTTATTGGGTTTGGAGCTGCCATCCAAGCAGGTACTATATTAGGGAAACATTGTATCGTGGGAACTAATTCTGTGGTAAGAGGAATTTTTCCAGATTATTGTGTAATTGTTGGAGCTCCAGGTAGAATCGTGAAACAATATAATCCTGTGTCAAAAGAATGGGAGAAAATATAAAAGATGATTAGTGTTGTTATTCCTGTTTACAATGGTGAAAATACGATAGTTAAGTGTATTATGGGAGTAATCAATCAAACAAAATCAGAGTTGATTGAAGAAATTATAGTCGTAGATGATGGATCAACAGATAATACCGTTTTATTTGTAAGAAAAATAGATGATAAAAGAATTAGAATCATATCAAAATCAAATGGTGGTGTATCTTCTGCGCGAAACGTTGGCATTAAAGAATGTAAAGCAGAATGGATAGCGCTTTTAGATTCCGACGATGTTTGGGATGAATATAAAATAGAAGCACAAATTATTAGAATAAAGGAACATCCGGAAATAAAGTTTATTGGTTGTAATAGAAATAATGAAAACGTGCGCATTGGAACAAAAGTTGATAATGATTTATATGCACTTACATTGAAGAACATTTTGTTAAAAAATTGGCCTCACACATCAACAGCATTGATAAAAAAAACTGTATTTGATGAAGTTGGATTGTTTAATGAAGATATGAAATATGCTGAAGATGGTGATATGTGGAATAGAATTGCAATAAAGTATCCGCTCTATTATATATCAATTTCTTATGAACTAGCCGGTGGTGGTAAAAAAAGTTATGGAGAAAGAGGTTTATCATCAAATGTAAGAGCGATGCATGAAGGCAATATGAGAAACTATAGAATTTTAAAGAATAATAAAAATATATCATTTACTTATTATGTCTTTTTAAATATATTTGAAACTATCAAGTATATTATAAGAATAATAATAACAAATAGTAGGAGAAGGAAATGAATAACCTTTCGAGTACAGTAATTAGATTAAATAGAAAAATTGCTCAAGATTTACTTTTATTTTTAGTATATTCAATTTTTGCATTATTTTTAAATATTGTATTTTATAATATTCAAACTAGTTATGAAAATTGGATTAATAAATCAACAATAATAATACTTTTATTACTTTTATTACAAACAGTAGTAAGTAAAATTCTATTTTCAAGATTGTTTAGTCTTGAATATTTTTTTTCTGTTTTGGTATTCATTTTTTATTTTGGACAGAATATTCTGCTTTGTATTGGTTATAATTTTTCGGATTTGACATATTCAATTGCTTATCGTACATATGGTTTGTCTACGTACATATTGGCAATAAAATATACTTTTTCATGTGTTTCATGTTCTTTCGGAGGTATTATTCTTATTCAACTTATATTGAAAAATAAGGTTATTCCTTATGTAAAGGAAAGTAATAGTGATATCAATTCAATGTTTGGAAAAATATTGTTGCTAATGTCTCTACCTATAGAGGGATATACATTATTATCAAAATTGATTGCTATGTTAAATGAAGGTTACAAAGTTGCGCAGGGGGCTGGTGCAGACGTTTTATCAGCTTTCTTTTCGGCTACTTTATTTGCTTCTATAATTATTTTGATGCTTTCCAGCAAATTAAATATAAAGAAATGTAAATATATTCTATTATCATATATTGCATATCAGTTGTTCTATATGCTGACCGGACAAAGGGCATTAAGCTTAATTCGAATTGTTGTTATAGTATATATTTACTATCATTTTGTGGGAAAAATAAATTTTAAATCTGTGATGAAAACAGCAATAGTTGGAGTAGTCATATTATACCTTTTGATTATAATTAGAAATAGTAGAGTATATGGATTGAGCCTGTCGTCACTTAGTTTTACAGTAAATGGTAACATACTTTTTGATATGATATCGGAATTTGGTATAACTATAAAGGTAATTACTGCAGCATTTGCAAGGGTGAATGAATTTATGAATGGAAAATCTATAATATGCGGATTTTTAGCAGTAATTCCTGGCTGGTCAGATCTTTTTGGTGATAATCTAATTGAGAAATATTATACCTATGTTGCATTAGGACAGCAAGCTTGGGGCTCCTCTTTTGTATCTGACTTGTATTTTGATTTTAATTTTACGGGTGGGATATTTGCGTCTGGAATATACGGAATGATAATAGGAGGCGCCTGTTTTAAGTTAAATTCATGTTTAACAAGAGGTATAGTTAGAGAGACCGCAATTTGGAGTTATATTGTTGTAGAAATGATTTTTACAATAAGATCTTATATTTTTCGATTACCTAGATACTTTTTATATTTCTTGTTGATATACCAAGTAGGACTGCTTATATCAAATGGCTATAAAAGAAATACTAGTTTGGGGATAGTAGAGAAAAGGAAGATATAATATGAAAATTTTAGTATTTTACCTTCAACTAAATAAAGATGGAGGAACTGAAAAGGTAATAATTAATTATTATAAGAATATACGTTGCGAATCCGTCGTTTTTTCATTTTTAGTCCAAAAAAAAGGCGGACTAGACGACGATATAATTGCAAATGGTGATAAGGTGTATGTTATAGAAAAAAATGCACTATATAAAAAAAATCTTCAAAAATTTTTCTTAGAACACAAAAATGAATACGATATTATACATGCACATATGAATAATGACATCGGTTTAGTTTTCAAATGTGCAAAAAAATATGGAAATATCAATCATAGGATTTCACATTCACACAATTCCAGATCCGATCTCCCTAAAATATCAAAATTATATAAGGTTATTCGAGGTTGGAGTATGGAAAAGTATTCAACAAATTTTTGGGGATGTTCAAGTGCAGCCAATGAATGGTTTTTTCCGCGAAATCATATGAAAGCAGTTGTTGTGAACAATTCTATTGAGGTAAATAAGTTTGCACCCTCTCTAAAGGCGAGAGAGGAGCAGCGTCAAAAGTTTAATATAAGTCCAGACGAATTTTTAATTTGTAATATTGGCAGACTGGTCGAACAAAAAAATCAACTTTTCTTAATAGATATTATGAAGAAATTTATAGATGAAGGGGGAAGGGCAAAGTTAATCATTGTTGGTGAAGGGCATCTCCGAAATGATTTAGTACAAAAGATTAGTGAACTCAAATTAGAAAAAAATGTATTTTTGCTAGGGAATAGATTTGATATTCCAGATTTACTATCTGCTTCTGATATTATGGTTTCGCCGTCAGTTTATGAAGGATTATCTATTGTTAATATAGAAGGTCAATGTAGTGGATTGCCTTGTATTGTTTCGAAGTATATTCCCAAAGATGTAGATTTAGGTATTAATCTTGTAACTGTTATAGAATCAGAGCAATCGGAGATTTGGGCGCATGTTATAAAGGAAAAACTACTTTCATCTGATAGAAAATTAGTTTTTTCTGATGAGGAGAAGGATAAATTAAAAAAATATGATATTTATGAGACAAATAAGAGGGTCTTAAGTATGTATTTGGAGATATGTGATGGATATGTATGGTAAGTATATTATTTTTACGCCCTTCACCTCGTTTCAATTATTAACAAGTGTGTACTATGTGAAACAGATTAATGACAAATCTATAAGAAAAATTTTGATTTGGACGAATTTTACAAAAGAAAATATACCCATTCAAAAAATTGAGAAATATTTCGATAAAGTAATAGTAAATAAGGATTTCTATAAAGAAAATATAATAAAAAAGCAATTTTTTAAATTAGTAAATGCAGGATGGTTATTTCACTTTTCTGATTGGTATAAATATTTAGCGAA
>BLMJ01000076.1 GCA_011960625.1 Lachnospiraceae bacterium
CGGGGGATACCGTCTCCAAAGGAAAGGAGATACTGTCAGGGCAGACAGGAGCCAGGTGTACGGCGGGATCGCAGGGCATCGTCTTACAGGAAGCACGCCTGAGCTTGGCGGCAGATGTGAGCTGGATATATTCGTGGATAGAAACCTGATAGAGGTATTCGTCAATGAGGGGCAGTATGTGCTTAGCCATGTGGTCTATGGTTTGGGCGACAAAATCGAAGGACCTGTCGCTCATATATATGCAGGTGGTAAATGATGGGGAAAGTCGATGCATGTATGTCGGCGTGTATTTTATGTCCCAGAATGTGCCGCGCCAACCGTTTGGCCGGCGTTTTCGGATATTGCGGGGAGACTGCCGAGGTAGTCGTTGCAAGAGCCGCTCTGCATATGTGGGAAGAGGAATGTATATCCGGTGAGAAGGGTTCGGGGACCGTATTTTTTTCCGGGTGTAATATGAGATGTATTTTCTGCCAGAACTATCGTATTTCAAGGGATAAAGCCGGAAAAGTGATTACATTGGAAAGGCTGGCTGAGATATTTCTAAAGCTTAAGGGGCAGGGGGCGCATAATATTAATCTGGTGACACCGACACACTATGTCCCGCAGATTATAGAGGCCCTAAAGCTGGCAAAAAATGAGGGGCTTGGCCTTCCGGTCGTATATAATACAAGTGGATATGAGAGGGTAGAAACGCTGAGGATGTTAAGAGGGTATGTGGATATTTATCTGCCTGATTTTAAATATATGGATGAAGGGCTTGCCGGAGAATATTCCCATGCGCCGGATTATCCAATGTATGCAAAGCAGGCGTTGGAGGAGATGGTTTCCCAGACAGGGGCGTTTCAGATGGACGAGGAGACGGGGCTATTGAAAAAAGGGGTAGTTGTGCGCCATCTGGTACTTCCGGGGAAAGTCAGAAATTCAAAAGAAGTAATATCCTATCTTCATGAAACCTATGGAAACCGTATCCTGATTAGTATTATGAAGCAGTATACGCCTATGCCGCAGGTTGAGAACCATTCTCTTCTTGGGCGGAGGGTGACGAAAAGAGAGTATAGTAAGGTGGTGGACTATGCTTTAGAGATTGGCGTAGAATGCGGCTTTGTTCAGGAGGGGGAGGCGGCGAGAGAGAGTTTTATTCCGGAGTTTGACGGCAAGGGAGTTTAATGATATTCAGGCAAGGGAGTATCACCAATAGCGATACGGCTTGCCTGAACTGCTGTATATATTGTGAAAACTTAGAATGTCTGAAGAGCCTCTACAATCTCCGTAAACTGCATTCCATGGGAGGCTTTGACGAGGACATTATCCCCTTCTTTGATAATTCGTCTCATAGCAGCCAGAAAATCTGCCTTCGTCTCGAACCAGACTCCTTCTGTGGCATCTGCCCCACTTGCCGCTTTATCAACCAGCTCCTTAGAAATCGCTCCAATGCCACACACAAGGTCTATCTTTTTTTGTGCCGCATACGCGCCGACTTCTCTGTGCAATTCTTTGGTGTTGTCTCCTAGTTCTCCCATATCGCCAAGAATCGCTACTTTACGGCCGATTGCCATATCCAGAACATCAATAGAAGCCTTCATGGACACCGGATTCGCATTATAGCAGTCATCAAGAATGATCAGCCGTTCAGTCTTAATAATATTGTTGCGTCCCGGTATCGAAGGAAGTCCCTCAATCCCGGCCTTAATCTCCTCCGGCGTAAGGCCAAGGGTATATCCAACAGCCGCCCCTGCAAGTGCATTAGAAACCATATGAATCCCGGGCAGCGGAACGATACAGTCAAAGGAAATGTCATCCGGAAGATAGATGGTACAGGCAGTCCCCTTAAGCCCCAGCGGTCTCATATGGCCGGCGCAGAATGCATTATCCTCACCCATGCCGAAGAATATAGGACTTACGCCCTTTATCGGGGCAGTTTGGGATAAAAGGTCGTCATCTCCGTTCAGGATGATGGTCCCGCCATTCTTCATATCCTGAATCATCTGCGTCTTTTCACGGAAAATACCTTCCTTGGTCTTAAAAAACTCCAGATGAGCGACACCGATATTCGTGATCACACAGATATCCGGACTTGCAACAGAAGAAAGACGGCGCATTTCTCCAAAATGGTTGACGCCCATCTCAAGAATCGCAACCTGATGCTTTTCCTCCAGTCCGAAAATCGTAATCGGAAGCCCCCATTCGTTGTTAAAATTCCCAAGCGTCTTATGGACCTGGTATTTCTGTGCGGCTACCGAGGCGATCATTTCTTTGGTACTGGTCTTGCCTGCACTTCCTGTAATGCCTACGACTTTGATATCAAAAGAATCCCGGTAGAGCTTTGCGATGTCAAG
Source organism: Lachnospiraceae bacterium (assembly GCA_011960625.1). Taxonomy (GTDB): domain Bacteria; phylum Bacillota; class Clostridia; order Lachnospirales; family Lachnospiraceae; genus Sporofaciens. Next base: position 2,337 of record BLMJ01000076.1, read on the forward strand.
CAGCGCCTGTCCCGTGGATTCCACAAGGATGTAAGGAAAATCCGTCTCACCGAGATCTTCGTGGGAAACAACGCAGAGCGCACCGGCTTTGACGGTATCAGGGATAAACTTATGGGCATTGACCTTCACGCCGTCAATGGCGACGAAAAGATAGCCAGGCATCACCTTTCGGCTGTCGATCACGACGCCCTCCACCTCTTGGCAAAAGAGACGCTCATCCCCGTGATAAGTCCCCTGACAGGCTTTTGTAATATTTTCAAGCGTAAGGTTTTTCATATGGTTACGCCTCCTTATGGCTCTGTATTCTCATTGCTGCTATCTGTTGTGTCCGCCTTACCGTACCGTGAAAGGAAAGATTCTTCGATAATTCGTTCGCACAACACGTCATACGCTATATCGGCCGCCTTTGCCGCTTTGGGAAGAAGGCTTGCCGGGGTCATTCCGGGCAGGGCGTTGACTTCCAGACAGTAGAAACTGCCGTCTGTATCATCAACAATAAAATCAGCACGAGAGTACACATCCATCCGAAGAGCCTCAAAAGCCGCCTCCCCTGCACGCTGAATCTTCTGCTGAGTCTCGGCGTCAATAGACTGGGGAGGACAGATTTCCTGAGCCCCTCCGTCCTGATATTTATTC
>BLMJ01000077.1 GCA_011960625.1 Lachnospiraceae bacterium
GCTGGAGTACCGCGTAAGGTGTACCGGTGAGGAGAACGAGTCAGATGTGTATCATGTGGAGGAGTTTTTTCGAGTCAGACATGTTGCAGGGAATCAGACCACTTATTTGCTGGACTATGACCGGACCATGGAGCAGATTTTTGACGTGACGAAGCATATGCTCAGTGAAAATGGAATTGTGCTTGGAATTGTGCCACAGGATGTCCCGTACTTGGTCAATGAAGACGGAAGTGAAGTATCTTTTGTGGTGGCGAATGAGTTGTGGAATTATAGTAAGGAGACGGATGAGATTTCACTGGTATTCAGCTTTACGGATGTGGAGAACAGCGACGTGCGGAACATGGTTCCCCATCATGAGATTAAGCTGCTTGGTACGGATGGAAACGGCGGTACAATGTTTGCCGTGTGCGGCTATATGAGTCGGGGAGCCCATGAAGGAGAGGTTGGGGTTGCCATCTATAGATACAGCTCGCGGAAAAATTCTGTGGAGGAAAAAGCATTTATTTCCAGTAATAAATCCTATGGATTTGCGGTCAATGAGCTGAGCAGCATGGTCTATTACAGTATGAAGCTGGATAATCTGTATGTGATGCTGGAGGGTACGCTGTATGAATTTGATCTGACGAAAGGGAAGAGCAATACTCTGGCCGAGGGACTTAAGGATGGTCAGTATGTGGTGTCAAAGGATGGTCACTTGGTGGCCTGGCAGCAGGGGAAAGAGTTGAATGCGGCGACGAAGGTGACTGTGAAGAATCTTGAGACGGGGAAGGAGAGGAAAGCCGAGAGCGGCGGGGATGAGTGTGTCCGTCCTCTTGGATTTGTAAAAAATGATTTTGTATACGGTGTGGCTAAGACGGCGGATACAGGCAGAACCATATCCGGCGAGGTGACGGTTCCCATGTACAAGATTGAGATACAGAATAGTAAGGAAGAGATTGTGAAAACTTACCAGGTGGAAGGAATCTATGTGCTGGACACTGTGTTTGACGCGAATATGATTACGCTGAATCGGGCCACCAAATCGGGAGAGACCTACACCAGTACGACGGCCGATTATATAACAAATAACAGGGAGAAAGAAGCGAGCAATATCTATCTTAAGACCTATGTCACAGAGCTTAAGGAGACGCAGGTGAGGCTGGTCTACAATGACGGGATTTCCGATCGTGAGCCGAAGGTGCTTAAGCCGAAGCAGATATTGACGGAGGATACAGGCGAGATTAATTTTGACGATATCAGCTATACAGGAAAATATTTTGTATATGGGTACGGTGAGCTTCAGGGGATTTATGACCGGGCAGGCGAGGCCGTTCGGGAAGCCGCTTCGTACAGTGGATGTGTGGTGGATTCCGAGCAGTCCTATATCTGGGAGCAAGGGAACCGAAGCAAACAGCATTTTATTGAAGGTAAAGATGAGGTAATACAGAATATTATTGATAAGCTGCAGCAAAGGCAGGCGCCGGTAGATATCTTAAAAGAATTGAATGGAGGCAAGGCTCACGACTTGACGGGATGTACGACGGAGCTGATGCTGTATCTGATTGATAAGGACAAACCTGTGATTGGGATGCTGGACGCAGAGCGTGCAGTCATTCTGGTGGGATATACGGAAGGAAGTGTGGTTTATATTGATGTAGACAGCAGAGAACGACGGGCTGTGCCCATTGGCGAGATGGATCAGATGACGTCGGGAAGCGGGAATACGTATATTGGATAGGAGAGTTTGTTTATCACAAAAGAGCCTGGGCCAGAGGATATGAATGATAGAGGGCTGCTGGGGAAGAGCATTGTACATACCATTCCCCAGCAGCCCTTTAATCGTAATATTATTTTCTGACTGGAACGAAGATGATGTCTTTATATCTTTTGAGCGCAGTATAGAGTATGATTCCCAGCACGCCGCAGGATAGAAGCTCTCCGATACCCACCGTCAGCATCATGAACGGAATCGGAAGTGCAACGCCATAGCCGAAGCGGAGTACAAGTGGCACAATGATTGTATTGGCTAGGATTGGCGGTAAAGGAGCCAGCGCTGGCGGGTTATTGCGCAGTTGGTATGTACCGAGCGCGCCGATTAGGGTTGCGATGCTTCCAAAGATAATGTCCGGAAGAATGGCTCCGCCTAAGATATTGCCGATCAAACACCCGATGAACAGACCGGGGACTGCGGCGGGGGTGAATAACGGGAGGATGGTAAGGGCTTCTGCAAGCCTTATCTGAATCTCCCCGAATGAAAATGGTGCGAATACGTAGGTGAGTACCACGTAGACGGCAGCAATCATGGCTGCCTGACTTAGAAAAGCTGTGTTTGATTTTTTCATGTTTCTTCTCCTTTAGTTTTGTTTTACGTGTGGAAGGTCTCGAACACACGCGCCTTAGCGGATAGAAAAGACTTCCGGCGGAGGTCTTTTTTATCTTCCCGTAACGCTGGGAATTGGCCAAAAGCCCTTGTAAGACCTTGGTTTTGCGGGCTTTGCAACAATTGAAAGTATAGCATGGTTTTCGCCTAAAATCAAGGTTTGTCCGAATTTTCCGTTTTATCAGCACAAATTTTTCAGACTGTGAAACGGCAGAATGATATTACGGACGAACAGATAGCACAGGAGGTTGGCTGTACAGTAACGGAAGTTCGAAATGTAAGGAGAATCTTTAACATATAGAGCCTTAAGAACAGATTATTAGAAGCGTAAGGGCGGTGAGCTGAGTATAATCTGTATGAATTAAATAATCCCATAAAATATGCGATTCATCCCAATATGTCCGCAAAGGAAGTATAGTATGATATAATCCCAAAAGGCTAAATTTGCTTTGGATTTGCATATGTATTGATTGGGTGGGGGACGATATGACAGTAGAAAAAAATGAGATTATTCCTCGGATTTTACGGGACATGAATGACGGTGTCCTGGTGGTAGACATGCATGGGAAAATTATTTTTCTCAATGACAAGGGATGCAATATGCTCGGCGTGGATGAAAATGTGTCCGGGAAGAATTATGGCAGGGTATTCTTGGAAGACCGGGATAATGGAAACAATGACGGAGTTCATCAGTTTGTTTTGGATGCAGTCTATGACAAAGAGCATACCCATACCGGCGAAGCCGTGTATCAGGTGGAAAATCAGGAATTAAAATCATTCCGCCTTACTTCCTCTTTCCTGTACGGAGAGGATGGTGAAAAAAAGATAGGGATTGTGGTAGTTTTTTCTGATGTTACGGAGGTTGCAAAGCTCAACCGGCAGCGGAGGGAGGCTTCCGCCGTATTTTCCGTACTGATGATTTGTGTATGTGTATATCTGTTCCTTTGGAGTCTGCTGCGCCATCTGAATATGGAGCTGCCCGGACAGGTTATGAGTTTGGTTATCGAGGGTATTTCCATTATCATGTTCTTTATTATTCTGAAAACGACCAGCTTTTCCATCCGGGATATCGGATTGAAAATTACAAATGCAAAGGAAACCTTTGTCCCGGATATTGCAATTACCTTGGTGGTAGGCGTCCTGCTGGTTGTCGGAAAAGTTATTATCTTACGCATTGCGCCCGGATTTTTCCCGGAGGGCGCTCCGTTCTGGGATTGGAGCGTAGGAACTTTTGCAGATGTCATCTATCCGTTTACCGTTGTTTTGCAGGAGTTTTTGGCAAGGGGCGTTATGCAGGAAAATCTGAACCGCATTTTTACGGGAAAATATGCCGGACTTTTGTCAATTGTAGTTTCAGCCCTTGTGTTTGGCGTCCTTCATATTGCCTATGGATTTCCGTATATGATGGGGGCATCCCTTCTATTGGGAATTTTAGGAATTTTCTACCATAAACAGGGGAATATCTGGGGTCTGTGTATTATCCATTATGTGCTGGGAGAGATAGCGACATTTTTGCGTTATCTGATTTGACCCCATGGTTTGATGAAAGGAAACGAAACATATGGAACGGAAGAATAGGTACAAAAAGGTAAATCTGCTTGGGGTTTATGATTATACGGTATGGCTGACATACTTTGGGTTATTTATTTCCATAGTGGGGATTATGGAGGGGCTGCGCGGGAGGCAGACAAAGGCCATATTCTGTTTGGCAATTTCCGGCCTGTGCGATGCCTTTGACGGGCGGATTGCCAGGAAAAAGACGGACAGGACGGAGGATGAGAAGGCGTTTGGCATCCAGATTGATTCCCTTTGCGATATTGTGTGTTTTGGAGTCTTTCCTTCGGTTATATGTTTTACGCTGGGGGTAAACGACGCGGCGGGAATGTTTGTGATTGCGTGGTACTGTATCTGTGGAGTAATACGGCTGGCGCAGTTTAATGTGACGGCACAGGGGCGTTTAGGGGAAACGGAAGAAAAACATTGTTACAGAGGGCTCCCGATTACTTCGGCGGCCGTGGCGCTGCCTGTTATGTGCCTGATTGGGACATGGATTCCGGAAGGGATTTTTGTCCTGCTCCTGCATCTTATACTGGCGGCTATGGGGCTTATGTTTGTCATAGATGTGCCGTTTCCCAAATTAAAATTAAAAGATCTGGCGTTTTTTGCGGGGATTGTGGCGGCGGCGCTGATTCTTATGCTGGCAAGGGGGAAGTGGGGATGCTGAATATACTTTACCGGACGCTTCCCGGCAGACTGCTGTTAAAGCCGCTTACCAGTCCTGTTTTTTCCAAAATCGGAGGATTTCTGTTAAGTACCAGACTATCTGCGTGTATGGTTGGACCTTTTGTGCGGAAATACAAAATCTGTATGGACGATTATGAAAATCGGAAATATAATTCCTTTAATGATTTTTTCAGCAGGAAAATTCTTCCAAAGAAACGCCGGATTGCGCAGGATGGGGAAACGCTGATAAGTCCCTGCGACGGGAGACTGTCTTGTTATCCGATTGAGGAAAACAGTCATTTTAAGGTAAAGCATGTAGTCTATACGCTGGAGAGCCTGTTAAAAAACAAGCGGCTGGCAGAGCGTTACCGGGGAGGTATCCTTTTGGTTTTTCGTCTGACCGTGGACAATTACCACCATTTCTGCTACATTGCAGATGGGCGGAAGACAAAGAATGTGCGGATACCGGGTGTTCTGCACACCGTTCGTCCTGTCGCTACAGGCACGGTACCGGTTTATGCGGAAAATGCGAGGCAGTATTCCCTTCTTAAAACCGAAAATTTCGGCGTGGTTCTGATGATGGAGGTAGGGGCAATGCTGGTCGGCAGGATTGTAAACCTTCACGGGCCGGCAGAGGTCAGAAAGGGACAGGAAAAAGGGTATTTTGAATTTGGCGGTTCCACGGTTATTTTGTGTTTTCAAAGGGGGACTATCACCGTGAACGACAGGATTTGGGTGGACAGCAGGGAGGGGAGGGAGACACCCGTGCGCATGGGGGAATGTATCGGAACAGGCAGTCCTTGTTAGGCCGCACCGGAAGGAAGAAAAATTTCAAGAGGCGATGTGACTCGTATTGAATCACATCGCCTCTTTATTTTGTGCGCTGCAGGAAAATCTACTTCTTGTATCAAGGTTGTATATTTCTACGGAAAGGAATATAATAAATTTTTATAAAAATATACGATATAGCTTGAGAAAGAAGCACATATGGCCGAAGTTTAAAGTAAAGAGCAGGAAGGAGCTGACGGAACTATGAGAACAAAGAAAAAAAGGCATCCTGTGAGAAGAACCATCTGTGCGCTCCTAATTCTTATGCTGTGCGCGGCTTTGGCCGTCGGCATTTTCTACGGAGTGAAAGGGTACCGGATGTATCAGGACGCAGTTTCACAGGCAACAATTCAAGACAGGGTGGAAGAGATTCGGGAAGCAGAGCATTTCACAAAATATTCGGAAATGACGGAGTTTTACATAAATGCGGTGATATCCATAGAAGACCACAGGTTCAGGGAGCATATGGGAATCGACCCCATTGCGGTCTGTCGGGCCCTATGGGCGGATATAAGGGCAATGTCCTTCAAAGAGGGCGGAAGCACCATTACACAGCAGCTCGCTAAGAACCTGCTTTTTACTCAGGAGAAAAGCATTGTGCGTAAGGCGGCGGAGGTGTTCGCCGTGATGGAGATAGAGTCAGAATACACCAAGGAGGAGATTTTTGAGTTATATGTGAATACCGCCGCCTTTGGAAGCGGCTATGAAGGGATATATGCCGGCGCTGTCGGATATTTTGGGAAGATACCCTCAGAGCTTACGGACTACGAGTCCGCCGTGCTGGCAGGAGTACCCAACGCGCCCTCCGTGTATGCGCCGGGGATGAATGATGGGCTGGCGTCCCAGAGGACCCGGCAAGTACTTCGGAGTATGGTCAGGAACCAAATGATTACCCAGTCAGAGATGGACAACATGTTCTGAGAATAGATGAGAGGAAGGATTCAGGGAGAGGATGAATGGTCAGGAGAACGGTAGATAATTTCGATATCAGGCAGATATGCGATTCGGGACAATGCTTCCGCATGCAGCAGAGGGATGGGAATACCTTTAGCGTCATAGCGGCGGGACGGTACTTGGAGATAGAGCAGAAAGGAAGAGAAAGTATATTTTCCTGCGGGGAAGAAGAATTTGAGGAATACTGGAAGCAATATTTTGATTTGGAGCGGGACTACGGCGCCTATATACAAAGGGCGAATCCGAAGGACGCCTATCTGCTCAACGCAATCCGCTTCGGAGAAGGAATCCGGATTCTGCATCAGGATTTGTGGGAGATGACGGCGTCATTTCTCATATCCCAGCAGAATAATATTGTGAGAATCCGCAAGTGTATTCAAAATATCTGTGAGCAGTATGGAGAAGCGCGAGAAAACTTCCGAGGGGAAATCTACTATACGTTCCCCAAACCGGAAGCGCTGGCGTATCTGGAGGAGGATGGGTTAAAGGCGTGCAATCTGGGCTACCGAAGCAAATATGTGGTGCGGACGGCAAGAAGCATTGCAAAAGGTGAGACGGAGCTTGAGGCTATTGAGGGCATGGCGTATAAGGAGGCAAAGGCAGAGCTTTTGAAACTGTACGGCGTGGGAGAAAAAGTGGCGGATTGCATCTGCCTTTTTGGATTGCACCACTTAGAGGCTTTCCCGGTGGACACCCATATCCTGCAGGCCCTTCGAAAGTATTATAAGCGAGGTTTTCCGAAGAAACGCTATAAAGGATATGAAGGGGTATTGCAGCAGTATGTGTTTTATTGGGAGCTTAGAGGAGAAAAGGGGCGGAGAGGGGAAGAGGTTCATGTTTCAGATATTTAAAAAAGTTCAGAGGAAGCCGGAAACACAGAACTATGACCCGGCAAATCAGAAGCCAATCCTTCGGTGCAGCATTTGCACAGGAGAGCAGGTAGCGGGCTTCAAAGATTTGCATACAGGGAAATTTACAGATATTATGCTGATTAAGGATGAAAAAGATTTAGCGGCTTTTAAGAAGCAGTACGGCGTCACAGAAATAACAAAAGAATTTTAGAGGAGGAAGTTACCATATGAAGGAAATGTCTTTCAAATATCCTGCGGACAAGAAGAGCCTGTACCGCATCTTAAAAACCCAGCTCCAAGGTCTGGCGGACGGCGTCACAGATTTGACGGCTAATCTGGCAAATGTATCCGCTCTTTTAAATCAAGCCTTGACGGAAATCAACTGGGTGGGCTTTTATCTTATGAAGGAAGGGCGGTTAATCTTAGGGCCATTTCAGGGGAAGCCTGCCTGTGTGGAGATTTTGGTGGGACAAGGAGTCTGCGGTAAGGCGGTAGAGACGGATGGGGTCATGCTGGTAGAGGATGTCCATGAGTTTCCCGGGCATATAGCCTGCGACAGTGCGTCCCGGTCGGAGATAGTTATTCCCGTACATAGAGGCGGAGAAGTGATTTGCGTCTTGGATATCGACAGCCCCAGGCTTGCTAGGTTTGATGAGGAAGACCGGCTGGGCTTGTCAGAATTTGTACAGATATTGGAGGCTTTTTTAGAGAAATGTTAGGAAACGATAATCAAACGTTTTATAAGCAAATATTCAAATTAGTTGCGCCTATTGTCATACAGAATCTTCTGAGCGCGGCGGTCAGCTCGGCAGACGTGGTGATGCTTAATTATGTTGGCCAGTCCTCAATATCGGCAGTGTCTCTGGCGTCCCAGTATGCAAATATTCTGTTCATGGTATTCTATGGATTAGGTACAGGCGCCACGATGCTGAGCGCCCAGTATTTCGGAAAAGGGGATATGAAAGCTATTCAGGTAATTGAAGGGATTGCCCTCCGGTTCTCGCTGTCAATTGCCTTCCTTTTTGCCTGTCTTGCCTTGTTTGTACCCCAACCGATGATGCAGCTCTTTACCAATGACCAGGAATTGATTACCATCGGTGCATCCTATCTAAGGTTTATGAGCGTCAGCTATTTGTGCTGGGGGATTACGGAAGTGTATCTTGCAATTCTTCGCAGTACCGGCAAAGTGGTAGTCAGTACGGCCATGAACGTACTTGCGTTTTCGTTGAATATCCTTCTGAACGGCGTGTTTATCTTCGGGCTGTTTGGTGCGCCGAAGCTTGGAGCCATGGGCGTGGCGCTGGCCACCTCCATATCCAGGATGATAGAGCTTATGGCCTGCTTTGGGGTATCGTTTTTAAGTAAGGATATTAAGCTGGATTTTCGATATATGTTTGTTGGGAATAGGGCGTTGTTTTCTGACTTTGTAAGACTGTCTCTGCCGGCTCTGGGAAACGATATTTCTTGGGGCGTCGCTTTTTCTATGTATTCTGTTATCATGGGGCATATGGGGACGGACGCTGTGGCGGCAAATTCCTTTGTATCCGTGGTGCGCAGCTTCGGGACGGTGCTGTGCTTTGGAACCGCAAGCGCGGGCGGCATATTGCTGGGAAATATTATCGGTATGAATAAGCTTGAGGAAGCGAAAGACGGCGCGAAAAAGGTGATGAAGCTGACTGTGATTACTGGCGTTATCGGCGGGCTGATTATTGTGGGGGCTATGCCGGTTGTGTTAAGATATGCAACCCTGACGGAGCAGGCAATGCATTATCTTAAATATATGATGCTTATTAATAGTTATCATGTGCTTGGGGCGGCTGTGAATACTACGTTGATTGCGGGGCTTTTCCGCGCGGGCGGAGACAGCCGGTTTGGGTTTGTCTGCGATACTGTCGATATGTGGTGTTACGCTGTGCCTCTTGGTTTTTTTGCGGCGTTTGTTCTAAAACTGCCTGTGCTGTGGGTGTATTTCCTGCTGTGTACAGATGAATTTGCCAAGTGGCCGTGGGTGCTGAAACACTATCGGAGTATGAAATGGCTCAATAATATTACGAGAGATGATTTGTTTGAGGAAGGTTTATAATTGGGAAATCAATAAAGTCTTTCAGGAAAAGGATAGAAGAATATGAAGTGATATGTTATAATTCTTGTGTTGTCCAACCTATACCCGGCAACGGGAGGAGGTGTTTACATGGAGTTTGTCATATCTTTTATAGTCGCTGTTGCGGCTGGTGTAGCCTGCCACTACATCATCAAATGGCTTGACAGTGACCGAAAGGACAACAAATAGCCTAGTGGACGCTTTACCACTCTAAAAAGAAAAGAAGAATCCCCAAACCGTACGCCACTACGGTTTGGGGATTCATTCTACGTTCACATGGAACTGTCATATCTTTTTGCCTATCGGCATTATAGCATATGCAAAAACTTTTTTCAATATGCTTTTTGCAATCTATATTTTATCCTTATTTGGGAGCAGTTGTAATTAATGCGACGCCCCATCAATTAAAGCTAACGGCTGAGCAGGCATTGGAGGCTTTAAAATTTTCTTTTTCCGCATCTTTATTATACCACAAAAACAATGAAAATCCAAGACTGGTATGTGAGAGAAAGGGGTGCTATAATCAAAAATCCAAGATAGAATGAGACGCTGGCACACCGGATCATAAGTTTCTATTCGATGTACCGGAAAGCTGCAAAAACCGATAGGAGGAATGTGCTTTGAGTAATGGAAACTGGTTAGAGTTAATGACAAATCAGGCTCAGCTAGGTAAGGTTCTGGAGACAAACCAGTACACCCAAAAATACGGACTTACCCTGAGCGAGGATGAGGCCCAGTTGATAGTTTCGGAGCGTAAGAACACGCTGAAAGAGCAGAAACGGGTGGAATTTGGCGAGGGGATTCTGCCACGGTTAATCTATGAGTTCTGTGATTCCTATTATATTACTCAGGATAACTATGCAGAAACCATGGTCAGGCTTCAAGAGATTTTTTTCCTCTATAAAAATGAAATGGAGGATGAGATGACAGACACAGAATTGATTCATTTCATGAAAGAGCAGTTCGAGACCGTCTGCTGCGGTGATTTGGATTATCTGGAAGGAACGTGTCTGGAGGTATTTGCACAGGCGGTGCGCAGCGGCTATAGGGGCTATCAGCGGACGGAGGGAAGGGGGGAATACGGACGGTTCGACGAAGTTCAAAGGTGGGATGCGCAGCTCTATATGGAAGCATTAAAGGATTTGCAGTGAAGGAGGTTTGTAATCTGAATATGTACGATATGGAAGAATTGATTCCCATTGTGGCGGAATTGTCGGAGAAATACACAGGATATGAAAGTTCGTCCATTACCTATGAGAAGGCTAATCAGTTGATGGAGGCTGTCATGTATTGTATACACGAGTACGAAATGTGGGGCGGGGAGGGAGCCGTTGCCGCCTCAGAAAAGCCTGCGGCCAAGGAAGCGTATCAGCTTGGTTATCGGCTTGTGGAGGAGAAGGTTCGTGCAATGATGGAAATGTATCATGCACTGCTAAAGGATTTTCGGTCGTATGGGAATCTTGCGCTTAAGGAAACGGTGGGAGCCATTCCGGAATTTTTGAAATGGTACGATATTCGCTATGCGCCCCAGAACACAATTCTGACGCTGGATTATCCGCTATTGAGTTCACGGCAGGGCCTTTATCAGGCGTCGGGGATAGACGCGGTCTATGAGTTTGTGAAATGTATTTCCATAGAGCAGCGGTTTATGAATCGATTTCCGGAGACATATGTGATACAGGTTTTGGAGCAATATGTGGAAGATTATACGGAGGACGCCTGTCCGTTAAGGCATGAGGAAATAATCGAGAACCTTTGCGGGATTCTGCTGGCGGACGTGGCGGGGCATATTTTGCTGAAAAAGCAGTTTGACGGCAGGGGACTGTCAAAGAGTGAGCGGCTTAAGCTGCGGGCGTTCCTTGGCGGGTATCAGGAGGACGAGGCGAAGGAGCTGACCTGCGGGGCCGTGAAGCATTTTATCGAACAGTTTTATGGAAACGACGGGGAGATGCAGGAATACTTAAGTAACAGTTCAGTCTGCAACTGCGCGCTTGCTGCGCGGTTAGCAGCCGAAGAATTGGAGCAGATGTGACAATATTGTGGTGAGAATGGTTCATACTGTGGTATAATAATCCTGCGAGTACATGACGGAGAGTCAGACAAACTAGGAGGTGTTTTTATGCTGCATGAAGTAAAGTTTCAGTCTTTTAACGAGCGGGATACGGTCTATGGGTGGATTTATGTTCCGGCTGCCAAACCCAAGGGAATTGTTCAGGTGATACATGGGTTCGGGGAACATTCCAGGAGATATCTGCATATGATTGTCAAATTCATGGACGCGGGCTATATCGTGGCGGCGGACGACCATGTGGGACATGGAAAGACGGCGCTGGAGAATGACGCTTGGGGAGACTGGGGAGACAAAGGTTTCCACACGATGATGGAGGACGAGCACAAGCTGAAAGGGCTGGTCTGTGAGAAGTATCCGAATCTTCCCTATTTTCTCTTCGGACACAGTATGGGGTCGTTCATTGTAAGGGATTATGCGGCCAAATACGGCGGCGAGCTGGCGGGAATTACTATCTGCGGAACGGCGGGAGTTTTCCGGGGCGCCAAGGCGGCAGCGGCGGAACTTGAGAAAGCAGTGGAGGAAGGCAGAGGCAAAGAGTCTGACGGTGAATTTGCCGGAAAGCTTATGGGATGGATGTGCGAGCGGTGCGGCCAGATTAGTATCGGTAACGAGTGGATTTGCGCTGATACATATGTGCAGAAGGACCATGCGGAAGACCCCTTTGACGCATTTACCAAACCGGTTACGAATCAGTCTATGCTGTACTTTACACAGATGATGGGCGGAATTACCGGAGAAGAATGGGCGAAGAAGGTTCCGGCGGGGCTTCCGATTTATAATATCGGCGGCGACCAGGACCCGGTGGGAGAGTACGGAAAGGGGATTTACGAGGTGACCAACTGGCTGTGCCAGACGGGACATGAGGTCAGGACGAAGGTGTATTCCGGGTATCGCCATGAGATACATAACTATTCGGCAATTAAGGATGAAGTGGAAGCCGGAATTATTGATTTTATGGATGAGATTGCAGAAGGGGCAGAGGCGTAGATTCGGATATAAAAGAGAGGCGTCGGAAACGAGAGTTTTCCGACGTCTCTCTTTTTTTATCCGTTATTTGAAAAAATCTTCAATGGGCACGTCCAGCACCTTGGACAGACCGTATAATTCGATATCCGTCACGGTACGGCTGCAATCCTCGATTCTGGAAACGGAGCCGCGGCAGATGTATATAGCGAGGGTTTCTAACCGGTCCGATAGCTGCTGTTGGCTGAGTTTCTTTTCTTTCCGGAGTTTCTTAACCTTTTCTCCGATGATATTTTTCTGTGTACCGTCGATAATCCTTGCCATGGAGTCTCCTTTCCGGGTTGCTGTCCGCACGCCGCTGCTGTTTGTACGTCACTGTTTTGCAGGGGGTTCCGCCTTGCAATGTACTAATTTAAATGCTATACTATTTTTTGTAGAATATTGTCCTGTGTTAGGACAATATTTGTCGCGGATTGACAGCATATGTCTATGCCCGTGAGTATAATTTGAACCGGGAAAGTCAGAGTGAAGGGGAGGCGTGGGTTATCGAAGATATGGCTTACATCTTGAGTAAAAATTTTCCTGTGGTGACAAGATATGTCTAGGTACTCTTTTATAATAATAAAGAGGAAGAACACAGGGAGGCAGATAAGATGCAAAATCATTCAGAAGATAAGGCGAAGCGTATTCTGGCAATCTATACCAGATTAAGACAGGGGAAAATCGTACATAAGGCAAAAATGAGTGAAACTTACGGAGTGTCGCCAAGGACGATTCAAAGAGATATTGTGGATATTCAATGTTTTTTACAGGACCAGTGCATGGAGACCGGAAGTATTCAGGAGATTGTGTTTGATAAGAAGACGGGAGGGTATCTGATGCAGACGAAACAGAATTATTGTTTGAACGAGAAGGCGGTTTTGGTTGTATGCAGGATTCTGTTGGAGAGCAGGGTTTTGGTAAAGACGGAATTGTTTCCGATTATACATAGTCTGGCGGCGTTGTGCAGCGACGATTCCAAGGTATCGGCTGTGAAAAATATGCTGCAGAGCGGGATGGAGGATTATGTAGAGCCTGAACACGGGGTAGAGCTTGTAAATCAGATATGGAATCTTGAGAATGCGGTGAAAGGCCAGAGGTATATTGAGATTCGATATGGAAATGGGATGGGAAGCGGGTCTGTGGTACGAAAATTAAAGCCTATGGGAGTTATTATTTTTAAGTGCCGTTTTTATCTGGTGGCGGATATCGGGGAGGATACTCCGGCGAATGACAAGAAGGATTATGGCTCTAAGGAGGGGAGGAACGTCGGCGGGGAGGGACAGGAGTCCCGCCTTTTCAAGATTGACGAGATACAGGAGTGTATCGTTATGGAGGAAAGGTTTAAGCTTTAGGGGCAAAGGGATAGAAGGGCGGTGGAGGAAGAGTGATGAATGAGGAAGAAAAGAAGAAAAACAAAGACGGATTTGTTGAGGGGGTGGAGCGGGCCGCGCTTGAAGGGGCCGCCGCCGAGACTGTTCAGCGGTTTGGAACGGCCGCTAAGCAGCATTATGTAGCTTATTCAGGCGTTGATAATGAGGCGGGAAAAGAGTTAAGCAGAGGACTGAAATCTATCTCCGAGTCTAAAGTGAATAAGGACTTTTATGAGCAGAATATCAAACAGCAGGCAGGGTTTTCGGCCGAGGTGAAATCCACCGCCAGAGATAACGCCAATAGAGTCGTAAACAGAAATCCCACAAGAAAAGCCCGGACGGATGATTTGGGCCATGTAAACCACCCGCTGTACGACCATGTGGAGATAGACGTTACGGGAAAGATTATGGAAGGCTCAGGCTCTCAGATGAAATTTGTGGGAGATACGCCTGACGAGCTGTTGACGAAATTAAACGGCAAGAAGTTTCAGAAATATATAGACGCCGATGTTTTACTCAGTGTGGCGGATGATGATTATGACGCTTTGATGGGGGTAAACGGAAATCAGGGTATTATAGACCAGAAAATAGAAAAGCTTAGAAAACAGGTTGAACGTGCGAAACAGACTGGGAATACGGAGCTTGCCAGGTCGAAGCAGGAGCAGATTGACAAATATACTAAGATGAAGAGAAATCTTAGAAAAAGCGGGCTTACGCGGAAAGAGGCTATTGAGGCAAGGCTTCATCCCAGGCTGTCCACGGCGAAAGACATAGGGCGGTTAGCGCATAGGGCGGGGAAGGAACAGGCCAAATACGGCGCCGTAATCTCAGGGACAACCTCGATGATTAGAAATATAGTCGCATGCTCGAGAGGTGAGATTACGCCGGAAGAAGCGGCTGAAAGCGTGGTGTTAGATACCGGCAAAGGCGCGGCGGCAAGTTATATGACCGCATTTGCGGGTACGGTGATAAAAGGGGGGATGCAAAATTCCGCATCTTCATATATTCGGAGTCTTGCAAGAACGAATCTGCCTGCAGGGTTGGTTACGACTACGGCCAGTATAGCTAAGACGGTATCCAAGTATTTTCGGGGAGAGCTTGACGGGGCGGAATGTGTGGAGGAGCTTGGACGGGACGGAGTAGGGGAGATAGGCTCTGCTATGTTTGCGTCGATTGGAATCGCGGTTGTGCCGTCCACGGCGCCCCTTATGTTAAGCGTGATAGGAGGCATAGCGGGAGCAACGTTTGGATATGCGGCTGCGACGGCTATTTACCAAGAGCTGGCAGGGGCATTGAAGGATGCTAAGCTTGCCCGCGAAGAGCGGCTGATGGTTGAGAAAGAATGTGCCGAAGCCGTTAAAATGATTCGGAATTACCGAAAAGAGATGGTGGAAATGGTATCCGGCTATCTGACAGAGAATATCCGAACGTTTAATAATAGTTTTCTGGAAATGGACAGAGCCATTCTTGAAAATGATTCGGACGGATTTATAAGAGGGAATGTGGAGCTTCAAAAGCTGCTGGGGAAGGAGGTACAGTTTACAAACCAGAAGGAGTTTGACCAGTTTATGGAGTCCGATGTTCCGCTAAAATTGTAGGAGGGTTTATTTATGAAGGATGATAAATTAATTGGAAAAGAAAACGCGCTTCAGATTGTTTACTATCTAATGGCCGTTGACGGTGAAATCTGTAAGGCGGAGGAAGAAATGTTTGACAGTATCGGAAATGAAATGTTAGAAGAGCAATCCTGGTGCTCCTTTGACGAGGTAAAGCCAGAGATTCTGGAGGCGTGTAAAGAGCAGTTGGATAAGGTTATTGACCAAGATGAATATTATGACGTTATCCGTGAAGGCGTGGAGGCGTGTTTTGAGGAAGAAGAGGAGCGGTATTATTCTGATAGCGAGGGAATAAAAGGGAGTATGCTGATGTGGAATCTTTTGGCCGTTTCGTTTTGCGACGGAGGGTATACGAAGGATGAGCGAAGGCTCATTAAAATGGTAGGAAGGAAATTGAATCTGGATAAGACGCTTTTTCTGGAATTGGAAAATTCTGCAAAAGCAATCTATGCTTTGGATAAAGAGGAAGTGTGGCTTAAAACTACGGACAGGCCATATAAGACCATCGAGGATATGATAAGCGAAATATCGAATCGGCGTGCGGTGATAATGCAGAGTGTAAAGGAACTGATGGAGGATTAGAAGGAGGTTAATATTATGCCAATACCATTATTATTTATCGGAGCTGCGGCTGCAACGGGAGTGTTTGGAGTTGGAAAGACATTGAAAGCGGGAATTGATAATTCTACTGCTAAGGACATAAATAGAACGGCGAATAGAATGATTGAAGATGCCAAGGAGGAATTGGAAAGAGCGAGGACGGCGTGCGGCGTTTCTCTGGAAAAACTTGGGGAACAGAAGCTTTTTATACTTGATAAGAGTATAAATACGTTTGTGGCTTCTTATGAGAAATTGAAGAACGTTGATTTTCAGGGTTCAAAAGGCTTAGAGGAAATAAATAAAATACGTATGGATAAGAAGATGTTTTCTGAACTCAAGGAAATGGGAAGCTTTGCCGCATCTTTCATGGGCGGCGCTCTTGCAGGGGGCGTAGGCGGAGCGATGGCAGCGTTTGGAGCCTATGGAGCGGCTACGAGTTTTGCGGCTGCCTCTACGGGAACGGCCATTGCGTCCTTAAGCGGAGCTGCGGCGACCAATGCGACCCTTGCCTTTTTTGGGGGAGGTTCGTTGGCGGCCGGAGGCCTTGGAGTGGCCGGAGGAACCGCCGTGTTAGGCGGTTTGGTTGCAGGGCCGGCCTTATTGGTTATGGGATTGATTACAGGAGCAAAGGCCAGTGCGAATCTTGACAACGCATATGCGAATAGAGCGAAAGCAAAGGAAATCTGTGAACAGTTGGAGGCGGGAGCTGTGCAGTGTAATGCTATTAGAAGACGTACATATATGTTTTATCATTTACTGACGCGTCTTGATTCTTATTTTCTTCCTCTTATTTTCAGGATGGAAGACATTATAGAAAAAGAGGGCACAGACTATTCGGAGTATACTTCTGATTCTAAAAAGGTAGTGTCGTCTGCCGTTTCGGTTGCGGTAACCATCAAGGCGGTTCTTGATACGGCTATTTTAACGGAGGATGGAAATCTTACGGCGGAATCCGAAAGTGTAGCACAGGATATTCATACGTCCCTGAATGAAAGGGATGATAACCAGGTTGGATAGTCAGAAATTCCCGTGTAGTCGATGCGGTGTTTGCTGTATGCATGTTGATAGGGTTGAGCTTTTGAGAGGGCTGGACAGAGGCGACGGACAGTGCAGGTATCTGGAGGGGCGTTTGTGCACTATATATGACGAACGTCCGGATATTTGCAATGTTGATAAGATGTATGATAGGTTTTTTCGGGACTTGATGTCTAAGAAGGAATATTATCAGCGGAATCTGGAAGGGTGCAGGGATATTAGGAAGCAGCATGAAACAGAATTTTTAGGAGGGGATAAAAGGAATGAGAAAAAAGGTTAAGCTGCCGTTTGCTTTTCCTAAAAAAAGTACAGTCGAACAAAAGGATACGGCGGTTGAGTCTGTACCGGCGGAAATCGGAAAAGAAGTAAATTTTGTGGAGAATATATCAGGGAAAATTTTTTCGATTTCTCAGGAGGTGCTTACGCGGATTGAAAAAGCATGCGGAGAATCGGATACCTATGATATGCTTAGGTGTAGGCTTTTGCTGTATTTGAATCAATGCTTAGATAACGGAGAGATACCGGATTGGGATTTTATTATGGAAGGGACCGGTGAAACGGCCCCTTTGCCCGTACATGAAAGATATAGGCGTTATGTATTGGGATACCTTTTGGAGGACGGGTATATACAGGGGATTGCGGTTCAGGATAATCCGGAGGGCAGGGAGAAAATAATTACGGAGACGTCGGGGATTCAGATTACGCCTCTAGGAAAGAAATTTTTGAAAAGTAGTAGTTTTGTGGGACGAGTGTCCCAAATTATAAGTGATATTCTACCGAAATAAGCTGTCCGGATAGTTTTATGAATGCAATAGCCTCTTATGATACGATTGTTAGGAAGCACAAAAGGTGCTATACTTATAGTATCAAATGCATATGGCAGGAAAGGATGGTACAGGAATGAATTTTTGTCCGGAATGTGGTAACAAATTAATTGAGGGAGCTAAGTTTTGCCCGGAGTGTGGAAAGAAACTGATTGAAATTGTACCGGAGGAAACGAAGACGGCGGCAGAGGAAGCGAGGGTAAAAGCTTCGTCCGAAGAGTATATTATCCGGATGTTAAATAAATTCAAAGACATCCGGGAAGGAGTTTATGTGGCCCCTGAGATTCCGGCTAAAATCCTCCTTCATGGGGCTGGTGTAATTGCAGGAGACATTAATCCTAAGCTGGTAATCGGACTGATTGATACTTCTGTTTTAAAAAACGGGAAGAACGGAGCCGTATTTACAGGGACAAGAATGTATCTGCCCTCCGTGAATATTGAGTTTGAGAAGGTTGCGCAGTGCGTCCTGTCTACGGAAATCCAGTCTGATAATGAGGGACGGGCAAAGAGTATTGAGGTCCTGAGAATCACCTGTGACGATGAGGAAGTGATAGAGCTGCGCTCTAAGGACACGGAGGTTCCGCTGGCTATTTTAAATGAGATTTTGTGCGGGATAAGTGAGAATGTGGATTCCTTTGAAAGCTCGAACCAGTTGATTACGCTGTCAGAGCTTAGTGACAGTACGGTTTCTGCATATCTTAAGATTGTGATTCACTATCTTAAGGCAGAAGGCGGAATGATTGACTCAGGTGAATACAAAGAGCTTATTTCGCTGATGACGAAGATTAAGACTTCCAAAGCAGTGCATAAAGAACTGCAGGAATACAGATTTTCTAAGAAGGCTTCGGCTGATTTCAGAGAGCTTGTGGAAGAACTGGAAACTGAGCTGAAAAAGGATAAAGTTTCCGTACCGGTTATTTTTCAGGCGTTGTTTATGGACCTGTTATTGATGAGGAAAGATAAGCTGGATTCATGGAAAGAGGATGGGGTTCTTTGTGAGATGCAAGGCTATCTGAATGTGACGGACCAGCAGGTTGATTTCCTTGTGAAGAAGATAAAACTGGACGAACAGATTCTTAGTACAAGAATGGATGATAAGCAGATTAACGGTCTGCAAAAAGAGCTGGCGGCCGTTGCCGGCGGCGCGGGTATCGCTTTAGGAGCGTTGGCCCTTACGGGCTCTATTACCATGGGGGCTTTTGGAGTCGGTTCAGGTTTGCTCGGACTTTTCATGGCTTCCGGAGGCGGCGCGGCTTTAGGGCTGTTGGCGGTAGCGGGAGCTGGTTACGGGGCTTATAGGGGTGTGAAGTATTTTGCTGGAACGAGTGAAATGGAAGGCTACGGTATGCGTATTTCTGCATTGCAGGAAAAGATTAAAATGATGAACGCGGCAAATGCATATATTATTGAGGATATCAATTATCTGGGCCAAAAGTTAGGGATTTTGACCGCTAAAATCAAGGAGACCAATGAGTTGAATCAAGAGATTATGGAGGAATTGGAATTGTATATTTCCTTTAGCCAGAGTGTCTCGGAATCCGGGGAATTGATACAGGAGGATTCCCGGTATACGCAGCGTGAATATTGGATTCAGAGTCTCCCTGAGAAGCTTGATTTTCACAAGTATAATGAGCTGGTTGAGAATAGTGTGGATAAATTCGATATCAACGAACTGGTTCTTTTTGTCTATGATTCGGAGAGGGAATATGTTCTGTCGGAAGAGTGCGAGACGGAGGCGTATGAGAAAGCGGCGGCTCTATTGAAAGAAATCGGGTATTTTGATACAAAGGCCGCGACGGTGGCGCAGGCCAAGAGTATGGCGAAACAGGGCTTAAGCAGTTTGAAGAAGGGGATTTCCCAAGTGGTTTCTAATGAGGAATTGCCAGAAAGACTTGATTTTGAGAAGTACAGCGGGTTGGTTGAGAGCCGCAGTGACAGGGCGGAGATTGACGGGCTGATTCTGAGTCTTTATGATAGGGATAATGATTATGTGTTGCGAAAAGACTGTGAGAAGGAGGACGGCGAGAAGGCTTTGGGGCTGTTGAAGGAGATTGGATATCTTGAGACGATTTCATCCACAGTGGAGCAGGCGAAGAGTAAAGCGAAACAGGGGTGGAGTAAGCTTAAGAAAGGGATATTGGGTTAATATCCATGGAGGGTTACGGACGAAAGTGATATTGCCGGGGCCGGCAACGCGGTAAACAGGGGAGCGGGAGTTTTGGCGCCCCTTGCCGGGGCGCAGCAGTAGTTTCAGGCGGGTAGGATTCCGGTAGGCTCAGCAAATCTTCCGGTTGGTGAATTAAATAGTTCTGCTGAAGCGAAATTGTCGGAGGTTGAGATAAAGACGGCAAGTCGTTTACTGTTGAAGGCTGAAAAGCTAGATATATCAAGTCAAGAGAAATGTTAAGTGTGCGTCCGGCGGGCGCACATTTTTATATGGGGAAACTTTATCAGAATTAATGGAAACTATTTTGGAAAGAGGTTTACAGAGACAGATTCTGTCTACCTGTTTTCTTATAATATACATAGATTAAAACATAAGAGGGAGGTCACATGGTATGAAGAAATTCTTTGGAAGGAAAGAAAGAGTCTTGGAAAAACAGCAGCCAATCACCGAGCTGCCGCCAGAGCTGCAGCGTAGGAGGAAGTCTATTTTTAAATGCAGAAAGATAATGTGTGGAGGAATATAGTTATGAACATAATTGAGAAAATGAAAAAAGAAGTCAGGATGATATTTGCAATCGTTAATTTTATTAGTTTTTTCTTGCCGTGGGTCGCTGTCAGCGCAACCAGCAGCACATCTTTTTTGGGAGAGGTATTTTCGGGTACAAATACAGCGTCTATCACTGGATTTGGGCTTATGGAGTATTCCATGATTGGGGTTTTGCTTTATATCATTCCGATTGTGCTCTTTGCGATTCCTCTCGTGAAAAGTACGAGGGAGGTCTCGAAATATCTTTATCTAATTCTGCCCATTGCCGCCATTATTCTGATGTTTCTTGTCAGTGTGCTTGCCGCCAGCGGCGGGGGCAATTACAGCAGCGACGTGGTTAATATTCAATTGAGCGTCCGTCGGCTGATAGGTTTTTGGATTGCCGGACTGTGCAACCTCGGGGTGATTGTTTTGACGGCAATCCGTGATTTTCATATAAAATCCAAAGATGATTTGAAGCGCAGTATGAGGAATGTGGAGCGGGAGATTAAAAAGAAGAAAAGGTAATGAACGGATTGTACAGGGGTATGGTTTCAGGTATAATTAAGTCGTGAAACTATCGGAAAATGTACATAAAGGGGGAGGACGCATTGAAAGGGCAGGATAAGAATAATAGAATTTTAGATATTTATATGAGGCTGTGCGACGGCAAGGTTCTCAACAAAGCGGAGGAAGCTCTGCGCTTTAGGGTGGATGAGCGTTCTATTCAGCGTGATTTTAAAGATATACGGAAATTTCTCGAGGCGAGAAGAGTATCCGGCCTGTCTGAGTGCGATATATTTTATGACCGGACTTGCAATGGGTTTCGGATGACCGGATTGGAAAATACGTTGATGTCTAACAGTGAGATACTTGCAGTGAGCAAGATTCTTTTGGAGAGTCGGGCGTTTACGAAGGAAGAGGTTGTGAAAATTTTGGATAAGATGGTGAGCGGCTGTGTTCGGAGAAAGGATATGAAACTGGTGGCCGACCTGCTTGCGAACGAGAAGTTCCATTATGTTGAGATTCATCACGAACCCTATATTGAAGATAAATTGTGGGATATCGGGTCTGATATTGAACAATCGAATCTGTTGAAAATTACTTACCAGAAGCAGGCGATGGAGGAGGAGCCTGTGGAGCGGGTGATTCAGCCTTTGGCGATTCTTTTTTCGGAGTATTATTTTTATCTTAATGCGTATATTG
Organism: Lachnospiraceae bacterium; assembly: GCA_011960625.1. GTDB lineage: Bacteria > Bacillota > Clostridia > Lachnospirales > Lachnospiraceae > Sporofaciens. The sequence continues at coordinate 21,736 of BLMJ01000077.1, forward strand.
TGGAGGAGAATGATAAGGGAGAGTATGTACAGAAATATGACTATCCAGCCGTTTTTCGGATTGATAGGATTAAGGATTACAGCCAGATAGGCCGGAAATTTAAAATCCCGTATCGTAATCGTTTTGAGGAGGGGGAGTTTCGAAAGCGTATTCAGTTTATGTATATGGGGCGTCTGATTAAGCTGCAGTTTAGGTATACAGGTAAGAGTATTGCGTCGATTTTAGAGCGTCTTCCTACTGCAAGAATTTTGGAGGAGAGCCAGGAGGGATATGTGCTTGAGGCGGAAGTCTACGGGCGGGGCGTGCTGATGTGGCTTATGACTCAGGGGAGTATGGTTGAGGTGCTGCGTCCGGATTCGGCGCGGGCGGAAATGAAAAGGCTGCTTTCGGAGATGCTTGCCAAGTATGAATAGAGGGGAAAGATGGCTGTCAGCGTGAAGGGACGGCCATCTTTTTAAGCTATGACAATATACGGTTAAATGTACCTGCATTTTTACACAACTGCCTCAATTAATATTTTATCTTTGACTTTCAGCTCTTTTACCCCGATTTCTTTTTTCTTATTGAAGTTAAAACTGAGCATATATCCCTTGGTAAGATGAAAATGTTCAAGGTAATTGGAAAGCTGTTCTTTCTACACTGTAGTTCCCAATTCCATTTATAATCGGCTTAAAAAACAGGATGAAGTATCGCCTGCCTACGTCCTCTAGGAAAGTTTCATTCGCGTCCCCATACAGATAAGTGAAGGTTTCTACGAATTTCTCAAGAATTTTCTTTATATCCAGATGCCCGTTGACAATAAATTGGTTTTTCTCCTGTACCCCTGCGTGGTACATTCTGCTGTCGGCAAATTCTTCGGAAATAAAATAGTTGTACAATACAGTTTCGAAAATGCGGTTGGAAATGACAGCCGTATCGTTCTCATTTTTTATAAATCCCAGCATAGCTGCGTCTTTGATGTAACTGTTTGTGGCGACATAGGGAATAGGCTTTCCTGTGAATAACAGTTCATACAGCATTGTCCGAAGCTCGGAATACAGCTTTAGTTTTCGTATCAGGGATTGATATAGTGTGTTGTCTTCTTTTACCAGCATTTTCTCTGCTTCATAGAACCCTGCTTCGGTCCATACGCTGTTTTTTGAGGGAAATTGGTCTGTCCCGGGAATACGTTCATCCATCAGGCTGCAAAGCCGGTATATCAGATATGGATAGCCGGAGGTGTATTCATAAATCAAGTCGGAAATGCGCCTGATATCCATACCGGTATGGTAATCCTCCTCATATTCCCTTAGCATCCCGCTGATATCAGCGGCGGAAAAACTCATGTCTACAAGGAAATCGGCGGCGATATTCCATGGACTGTTCTCTCTGTGCGCGTCTGGTAGTGTCAAGTCAACTACCTTATTTCTTTTAATAAACCTTATTATTTCAAGG
>BLMJ01000078.1 GCA_011960625.1 Lachnospiraceae bacterium
ACCCCGCCAGGAGGTGGTCGGGGACGCCCGGTAAGGCAGTTGTTTCCCATTTATAATTACAGATTTTATCAGGAAGGAGGATGCTTATGCAGGAAGATTTGGAACAGCGGACCGTATCGGTCTCCATCCAGGCGGCGAAGCTGTCCGGGCGGGTGCTGCGCTCTGCCATTGTCGCCGTGCTCCAGAAGATGGAGCAGGAACGCACGACCCCGAAAGTCGGCAGGAACAGCATGAAACGGCTGACCGGCAGGGACCCCGGAGCCAACACCATTGAGGTTTCTGGCAGAATCCGCTCCTTTGAGCGGTACGCCAGGAAACACCAGGTCCGCTACCATATTGAAAAAGAGCTGGGGACCGACCCGCCGAAGTGGACGGTCTATTTCAAAGCGAACCAGGCGGACGCACTGACGGCGGCCTTTAAGGAATATACCCAGAAAGACCTTGCCCGGAGCGCCAGGCCGTCGCTGCTCTCCCAGCTTCATAAATTCAAGGAGCTGGCGCAGGCTCTTGGCCGTGACCGGGTAAAGAACAAGGAACACGGAGGGCCGGAACGATGAAGATAGACACGGATGCCTTAAAAAAGCAGGTGATCCTCCACCTGCCCTATCTTTTGTTCCTTCTGGTATTTGCGAAGCTGGGCGAGGCGGTGCGCCTTGCCCCCGGAACGGACGCCTCACAGAAATTGTTAGGATTGTCCGAAGGTTTCTCGCTGGCATTTCAAAGCATGTGGCCGGGTGCGGCACTGGACTGGCTGGCGGGATTATGCGGGGCGGCTATCGTGCGGCTGGCGGTATATGTGAAAGGAAAAAATGCAAAAAAGTACCGCAAAGATGTGGAGTACGGCTCTGCCCGTTGGGGGAACAAAACAGACATTGCCCCTTTCATGGACCCGAAACCGGAAAACAACATTATCCTGACGCAGACCGAGGGACTTATGATGTCCGGCAGGCCGAAGAACCCGGCCCATGCCCGCAATAAAAATGTGCTGGTAGTCGGCGGTTCCGGCTCCGGCAAGACGAGATTTTTTATAAAACCCAACCTCATGCAGCTCCATAGTTCGTATGTCGTCACCGATC
>BLMJ01000079.1 GCA_011960625.1 Lachnospiraceae bacterium
TCAAAAGCTATTCCAAATCCTACAAACTGAAAAAGCGGATTCCAACCACAAAGGAACAGCAGGCAATTTTCTATAATACCCATGAAGCGATTGTAGAGGACGCTGTTTTTGAACGGGTGCAGGAACTTAGGGCGAACAAACGCCGCCCCACAAAAGCAGAACGGCAAGCCCTGTTCTCCGGCTTGGTATACTGTGCAGACTGCGGGAGTAAATTACACTTTGTTACCTGTAAGAGTTTTAACGGCTCACAAGACCATTACCGCTGTGCAAAGTACAAGAGCAATACTGGAAGCTGTACGGCTCACTTTATCCGCGAAGAAGTGTTGAAGCAAATCGTATGGAGCAGGATATTTGATGTGACCGCCCTTTTCTTTGATGACATCATGGCTTTCCATGAAATGATGTATCAGCAACGCTCCGCTGAAACGGAAAAGGAAATGAAACGCAGGAAGCGTGAAGTTGAACAGGCGAGGAAGCGGATAGCGGAACTTGACCGTATTTTCAAGCGGATTTATGAGGACGACATAAGCGGCGCAATCAGCCACGACAGATTTTTGAAGCTGTCCGCAGAGTATGAAGCGGAACAGCGGGAACTGGAAGAAAAGGTCAAGGCAGACCAGCAGGAAGTCGATACCTACGAACAGAACAAAAGCGATTTTGACAGCTTCGCCGCGATTATCCGCAAGTATGTGGGGATAAAGGAACTCACCCCTGCAATCGTCAATGAATTTATCAAGAAAATCATAGTCCATGCGCCGGAAAAGGTGAACGGGAAACGGGTACAGAAAGTAGATATTGTTTTCAACTTTGTAGGGGAAATCAATTTCCTTTCTGCCACGCAACCGAAACGGCAAGGTGCATAAGGAAAATGCGCTCGTTGAGCGCAAGAAAAAACGGTACAGCCCTTGTAATTGGGGCTATACGGGAGTGTAAAATAAAGTGTGTAAGTTAGAAATACAACAAATCTAACTGCATACTTTATTTTTCTATATAAAGTGTGCTACACTCACAGAAAGGATGAAGAAAAGGATGGGTACAGCACTTATGGCACGTAAAAATAGTCAGAATACTAGAGGGGCTGCAATCGCAAAGGCTATTATGGAAGAATACCAGCCACAGACAAGGGAAGAAATGCAGGATGCTATCAAAGACGTCTTTGGGCCGATGTTTGAGGCTATGCTCCAGGGAGAGATGGATTCCCATCTGGGGTATGGGCGTAATGAACGCGGGGAAAAGGAGACGGCAAACAGGCGTAATGGTTATTCCCATAAATCTGTCAATTCTGCTTATGGAAAGCTGGATGTTGCTGTTCCAAGGGACCGGGATGGCAGCTTTGAACCGAAAGCAATCCCAAAACGTACCAAAAACGTCAGCGGGATTGAAGATAAGGTATTATCCATGTATGCAAGAGGCATGAGCCAGCGTGATATCGCAGATACGGTAGAAGATATATACGGTTTTGATATCTCCCATGAAACCATTTCAACAATTACGGATAGGGTGATCAGAACCGCGGAAGAATGGCAGAACCGTCCACTGAAAAAGTTCTACACGTTCCTGTTTGTCGATTGTATTTACGTTACCATACGAAAAGAGATGGAGACAAAAAATTGTGCGGTATATGTGGTTCTGGGTTATGACGCAGACGGCAGAAAGGACGTGCTGGGGCTGTGGATTGGCGAATCAGAGGGAAAACACTATTGGATGCAGATCTTTGACGAGATCCGTGCAAGAGGTGTGGAAGACGTGCTGTTTATCAGCATGGATGGAGTATCCGGTGTGGAAGAAGGGGCAAGGAGTATCTTCCAGGATGTAGTCGTGCAGAGATGCATCGTACACCTGATCCGAAATGCTATCAAGTACATACCATCAAAAGATTATAAGGCATATAGCGCCCAGTTAAAGAAAGTATACGGAGCGCCTAGTCTGAAAGCAGCGGAAGCTGAATTTGAGCGTCTTAAACAGGCATGGTCAAAATATCCCGGAGCAATAGACGTATGGACACGCAACTGGCAGCATGTAGCCCAGCTTTATAATTATGGGAGCGCGGTCAGGAAGGTGATGTACACGACAAATGCCATAGAGTCTGTCAATTCGAGTTTGAGGAAAGTCACGAAAAAGGGAGCGTTCCCCAATGAGGACGCTGTACGAAAGGCCTTCTATCTGCGGATTGTGGAATTGTATAAAAAGTGGAATGACCGTCCCGTAGCCAATTGGGCATTAGTACGTAATCAGCTTGCCATGGATGATAAGATGCAGACACGCATTCTCAAATATGAGCAGTGTTGATTCTGCATGTAAAACCGGCAGCTTTGAAAACTGCCGGTAAGGAAATTTTATAAAACTTACACACTTTACTTGACAAACCC
>BLMJ01000080.1 GCA_011960625.1 Lachnospiraceae bacterium
GAGAGCCTGGGCATTGGTCTGTCCTACTGTGCCAAGCGCAGGAAGGTTTGGTTTTTGTCGGCATGGCAGGTTCAGGTTGGGCGTTACCCTGTGATGGGAGAACCTGTGAGGGTGAGTACCTGGGCGACAAAATTCGACGGGCTGTTTGGGCTTCGAAACTTCTGTATGGAAGATGAGGAGCGGCAGATGGTAGCTTGGGCAAATTCTGTGTGGGTTTATATGGATGTGGAGAAGGGAAGGCCCACAAGGCCAGAGGCGCGGGAGATTGAATTGTATGGAACGGAAGCCCCCCTTTCTATGGAGTATGCGTCGCGGAAGATTGAGCTGCCGGAGGAATTGGAAGAAGGAGAGCCTTTTCCGGTGAGGAAGTATCATATTGATACAAACGAGCATGTGAATAACTGCCAGTACGTGCAGATGGCGCTTGAAGTACTAAAAAAGCCGATGGACGTGGGGAAGCTGCGTGTGGAGTATAAGAAGTCGGCTGTGTATGGCGATATCATTTACCCTAAGACAGCGTATGAAAAGGACAGAGCTGTGGTGGAATTGTGTGACAGGGACGGGAAGGCTTACGCTGTGGTAGAGTTTTGTTGATAGGGATGCATGTAGACGTAATACAAAAGGAGAAAAAAATACAGATGTCATTATCGGAGAATTTAGGAAAAAAAGTAAGGTTGATGATTGTAAAGGAAGTGGAGTTTGGCGTATATCTTGGCAATAGCCAGGAGAAGGTGCTGCTTCCTAAGAAACAGGTGCCAAAGGAGGTGGAAGCGGGCGATCCGGTGGAGGTGTTCCTGTACAAAGACTCTTCGGATCGGCTGATTGCCACCACCAATGAGCCTAAGATTACGCTTGGGGAGCTGGCGGCGCTTAAGGTAGCGGATGTGGGGCGGATCGGGGCGTTTCTGGACTGGGGGCTTGAGAAGGATCTTTTGCTTCCTTTCAGGGAACAGACGGCAAAGGTAAAGAAGGGGGATGAGGCGCTGGTTGCCTTGTATGTGGACAAGTCAGGGAGACTGTGCGCGACCATGAAGGTCTATGAAAGGCTGCGTCAGGACCCGCCGTATCAGAAGGACGACCAGGTAGAAGGGATTATTTACGATACCAGTGATAATTTCGGGTTATTTGTCGCTGTGGATGATTGCTATTCTGCATTGATTCCCAAGCGGGAGGTATTCGGCAGTCTGAAAGTGGGCCAGCGTATCCGGGCAAGGGTTACAAAAGTCAGGGAGGATGGAAAATTGGATCTGGCTGTACGAAAGAAGGCGTTCCTTCAGATGGATGCGGACGCTCAGACCATCATGGAACGGTTGGAAGAATACGGGGGGCGGCTGCCGTTTACGGATAAGGCGGATCCAGAGCGGATTAAGAAGGAATTTGACATGAGCAAGAATGCATTTAAACGTGCGGTAGGCCGGCTATTGAAGGAAGGCAGGATAGAAATTTGCGAAAAATCTATTGAAATTCGCAAAAGATAGGGTATAATAGGGAAGATGACGAAGGAAAGATAAGGAATTAAGAAAGGAGCTTTTTGAATCATGAAAGTACAGAACATTACGAACATTGACAAATTTTTTTCTGTAATTGACGATTGCTCAGGAAAAGTAGAATTAGTGACGGGAGAGGGCGACAGACTGAATCTGAAGTCGAAGCTGTCCCAGTATGTATCTATGGCGAATATTTTTTCAAACGGTGAGATTCCGGAATTAGAGCTGATTGCATACGAGAAGGAAGATATAGACAGGCTGGTGAAGTTCATGGTGGACGGCGAGTAGGGTTACTGGCAATCAGCGGCAGATGCAAAAAAGAGGTGTCCCCGAGTGCAGGGGATGCCTTTTTCAGTTAAGTAAAAGGAGAAAATATGAGTTTTGCACATCTTCACGTCCACACAGAGTACAGCCTGCTGGACGGTTCAAATAAGATAAAGGAATGTGTAGCCCGTGTGAAGGAGCTGGGGATGGACAGTGTGGCCATTACAGACCATGGCGTAATGTATGGGGTGATCGACTTCTATCGGGCGGCGAAGGCAGCGGGCGTCAAGCCTATCCTGGGATGCGAGGTGTATGTGGCTCCTGGTTCCCGTTTTGACAAGGAGGCAGTGGGTAATGGCGACGACCGTTATTATCATCTGGTGCTGCTTGCGGAAAATGACGAGGGTTACCATAATCTGATGAAGATAGTTTCCCGAGGATTCACAGAAGGATATTACTATAAGCCCCGTGTGGACATGGAGGTGCTCAAAGAGTTTCATAAGGGAATTATAGCGCTGAGCGCCTGCCTTGCAGGGGAAGTCCAGAAGAATATCCTGCGGGGGATGTATGATGAGGGAAAGGAAGCGGCTTATCGTTATCAGGAGATTTTCGGAAAAGGGAATTTCTTTCTGGAGCTGCAGGACCATGGGCTGCAGGAGCAGAAGCTTGTGAACCAGTCCCTTCTTAGAATGTCGAAGGAGACAGGGATTGAGTTGGTGGCGACCAACGATATTCATTATACCTATGCCGAGGATGAGAAGCCTCACGATATGCTGCTTTGTATTCAGACGGGGAAGAAAATATCGGATGAGAATCGTATGCGTTATGAGGGCGGGCAGTATTACATTAAGTCAGAAGAAGAGATGCAAAGGCTGTTCCCCTATGCCCCCAACGCACTTGAAAATACCCAGAAGATTGCACAGCGCTGTAATGTGGAGATTGAATTTGGCGTTACGAAGCTGCCTAAATACGATGTGCCGGAGGGGTACACTTCCTGGGAGTATCTAAACCAGCTGTGTCGGGAAGGTCTTAAGAAACGCTACCCAGAGGTTGGGGAGGAACTGACCCAGAGATTGGAATATGAGCTGTCCGTAATCAAGTCTATGGGGTATGTGGATTATTTTCTGATTGTGTGGGATTTTATCAAATATGCGAAGGACCATAATATTATGGTGGGACCCGGCCGAGGCTCCGCCGCCGGAAGCATTGTTGCATACTGCCTTGAGATTACCAGTATTGATCCCATCCGGTATCAGCTCCTATTTGAGCGTTTCCTGAACCCGGAACGTGTGTCTATGCCGGATATTGACGTGGATTTTTGTTTCGAGCGGCGGCAGGAGGTCATTGATTACGTTGTAGAAAAATATGGTACGGACAGGGTAGTACAGATTGTCACCTTCGGTACGATGGCGGCCAAGGGTGTAGTGCGGGATGTGGGACGTGTGATGGATCTGCCCTATGCGTTTGTGGACGGGATAGCGAAAATGATACCCCGGGAGCCTGGGGTCAACATTACGCTGAACCGGGCGTTAGAGATGAATCCGGAGCTTCGTAAGCTGTATCAGGAGGATGAGCAGGTTCATGAATTGATTGACATGTCGAAAAGGCTTGAGGGCCTGCCCAGACATACCTCTATGCATGCGGCGGGCGTGGTAATCAGCCAGAAGTCCATTGATGAGTATGTGCCCTTATCCCTGGGCTCTGACGGATCTATTACGACCCAATTCACTATGACGACCCTAGAAGAGCTGGGGCTTTTGAAGATGGATTTTCTGGGGCTTCGGACTCTGACGGTCATTCAGGATGCGGCAAGGTTGGCGGGGGAAAGCAGCGGCTCTGTCATTGACATGGAGAAAATCGACTATGACGACAAGAAGGTCCTTAGCTCTATCGGGACAGGGCGGACAGACGGTATTTTCCAGTTGGAAAGCGGCGGTATGAAGAGCTTTATGAAGGAGCTTAAACCCCAGAATTTAGAGGATGTTATTGCGGGGATTTCCCTGTACCGTCCAGGTCCCATGGATTTTATCCCTCAGTATATTCGGGGGAAGGATCATTCGGAGACCATTACCTACGACTGTCCGCAGTTAGAGCCGATTCTCGCCCCTACTTACGGCTGTATCGTTTATCAGGAGCAGGTTATGCAGATTGTGCGTGATCTTGCGGGCTATACGTTGGGGAGAAGCGACCTTTTGCGCCGCGCTATGTCCAAGAAGAAGGGCGAGGTCATGCAGAAGGAACGTCAAAGCTTTGTCTATGGAAATGCAGAGGAAAAGGTTCCGGGCTGTATTGCTAACGGGATTGACGAGAAAACTGCCAATAAGATTTATGATGAGATGATAGATTTCGCCAAGTATGCGTTTAATAAGTCCCATGCCGCGGCTTATGCGGTGGTGGCGTATCAGACCGCCTGGCTTAAATATTACTATCCTGTGGAGTTCATGGCTGCACTTATGACCTCTGTGATTGATGCTCCCAGTAAGGTGGCAGAGTATATTTACACCTGCCGACAGATGGGGATTGATATCTTGTCGCCGGACATCAATAAGGGAGTGGGAAATTTCTCTGTGGACGGCGGGAATATCCGGTATGCGCTGACCGCCATCAAGAGTATTGGACGTCCTGTGATTGCTTCGATTCTGGAAGAGCGGAAGGCAAGAGGGCATTTTCGTAATCTGAAGGATTTTATTGAACGGATGGCGGGAAAGGATATTAATAAGAGGACGATTGAGAATTTTATCAAATCGGGAACGTTTGACAGCCTGGGGGGAACCAGGAAGCAGTACATGGTGATTTATGTGCAGATAATGGACCAGGTGAACCAGGAACGGAAATATTCTATGACTGGGCAGATGTCGCTGTTTGACATGGTTGGAGAGGAACAGAAGGCGGAGTTTGACGTACCCCTGCCGAATGTGGGCGAGTATGAGAAAGAGACGAAATTTGCCTTTGAAAAAGAGGTGCTGGGATTTTATTTAAGCGGTCATCCTATGGAGGAATACGAAGAGAAATGGAGGAAGAATATTTCCAAAACCACGCTGGATTTTCAGCTTGATGAGGACACTGGAAGGACGAAGGTGTACGAAGGCGCGCGGGAGGTTATCGGCGGCATGATTACCTCGAAGACAATCAAGTATACGAAGCAGAATAAGGTAATGGCGTTCATTACTCTTGAGGATTTGGCCGGAGCCGTGGAAGTGGTGGTTTTTCCGAGGGACTATGAGAAAAACCAGCAGTACTTGATTGAAGATGCGAAAGTGTTTATCCGCGGCAGAGTGTCGGAGGAGGATGAGGCGGCGAGCAAGCTTATCTGTGAGAAGGTGATTCCATTTGAGCAGACGAAACGGGAGCTGTGGCTTCAGTATGCCGACAAGGAGACCTATCTTGAGAAAGAGGCAGAGCTTTTGGATATGCTTCGGGCTTCAGACGGGCAGGATGCGGTGGTGATTTACTGTAAGAAAGAGAAGGCGGTCAAGCGTCTGACGGCCAACCGAAGCGTCAATGCGGATAAGCTGCTGCTGAACAAATTGACGAATTATTTAGGAGAATCTTGTGTAAAAGTAATAGAAAAACCCATTGAAAACCTTTGTTAAATAATGTACAATGATGGACGAGAGAGACAGATAGTAAATGATTCCAGTAGAATGGTCATTTTGTGCTGGGATCATGGATACTCAACATGAAATGACTACACATGGAGGAATGATTTATGGCAAAAGTAATTCGTACAATCGGAGTATTAACCAGCGGAGGCGATGCGCCAGGAATGAATGCGGCAATCCGTGCCGTTGTTCGTACGGGGCTTGGCAAGGGCCTGAGAGTCAGAGGAATCAGAAAAGGTTATCAGGGATTGTTGGATGAAGAGATCATTGATTTGTCTGCGCGTGATGTTTCCGATACAATTCAGCGCGGAGGTACGATTCTTCAGACGGCGCGGTGCGAAGAGATGCGCACAGAGGAAGGACAACAGAGAGCTGCTGCGATTTTGAAGAAGTACGGTGTTGACGGGCTTGTGGTAATCGGCGGGGACGGTTCCTTTGCCGGCGCGCAGGCATTAGCCAATCTGGGAATCAACACGATTGGAGTTCCGGGAACGATTGACCTTGACATTGCCTGTACGGAGTATACCATAGGGTTCGATACGGCTGTGAACACGGCGATGGAAGCTATTGACAAGGTACGTGATACGTCTACTTCCCATGAGAGATGTTCCATCATTGAGGTAATGGGAAGAGATGCAGGCTATCTGGCTCTGTGGTGCGGAATTGCCAATGGTGCGGAGCGTATTTTGCTGCCAGAGGAACATGGCTATGATGAGGCAGCCATTGTGGATGATATTCAGGAGTGCAGGAAGCGCGGTAAGAAGAATTACATCATTATCAATGCGGAAGGTATCGGCGGATCGATTGAGATGGCGGAGAGAATTGAGGAAGCCACCGGTATGGAGACCCGTGCCACAATTATCGGACACATGCAGCGGGGCGGAAGTCCGACCTGTAAGGACAGGGTTTATGCATCGATTATGGGAGCTATGGCTGTGAACCTTTTGATAGAAGGCAAGTCAAACCGAGTTGTGGGATATAAGCATGGACAGTATGTGGACTTCGATATTAATGAGGCGCTTGGCATGCAGAAGGGTATTCCGGTTTATCAGCATGAGATTGCGAAGGAATTGGCTTTGTAATAGTTTGGCATATAATAAGGGTGTCGGAAAATGTCACGTTTTCCGGCACTTTTATTTTGTCAGGCGTTTGTACCTCTGAATATCTGAAAAATGCTCTGTTTGTCTTGAAATTCTGTAGTTTAGGCGGTACAATGAATAGTACGGATGCAAAAAGGAGATTTTAACTGTGAAGAGTAATTCGAGTAGTACGGCTCCGGTAGGGGTGTTTGATTCCGGTGTAGGTGGATTGACGGTTGCAAGAGAGATCATGCGGCAGCTTCCTTGTGAGAATATGGTATACTTTGGAGATACGGCGAGAGTGCCCTATGGAAGTAAGTCCAGGGACAGTATTATTCGTTTTTCCAGGCAGATTATCCGTTTTCTCAGGACGAAGGAGGTAAAGGCAATTGTGATTGCCTGTAATACGGCCAGCGCACTGGCGCTTGAGACGGTAAAGGAAGAGACCTCGGTTCCCGTAATCGGAGTGATAGAGCCGGGAGCGCGGGCGGCAGTACAAGCTACGGAGAATGGAATCATTGGCGTGGCGGGGACAGAAGCCACCATACGAAGCGAGACATATACCAAGGTAATCCAAAGGCTGAACCCAGAGGCAGTGGTCATAGGGAAGCCATGTCCTTTGTTTGTGCCGTTGGTAGAGGAAGGATTTGCAAAGCATAAGATCACAGAGGAAGTGATTGACATCTATCTGTCAGATATGCGGCAGACGGAGATTGATACAATGATTCTTGGCTGCACCCATTATCCGTTGCTCAGATCAAGAATTATGACATATTTTGGTGAGAAGGTACATATTGTGAATCCTGCATATGAGACTGCCATGGATTTGAAAAAGGTTCTGAATGAAGGCGGGATAGCGAACAAGTCGGGGGGAACGGCCGTCTATGAATTTTATGTCAGTGATGCGGCAGAGAAGTTTACCCAACTGGCGAATACGATTCTGTCGTATGATTTGGCGGCAGCGAAACTGGTTAATATAGAAGAATATTAGGTGAGATTATGACGAAGGACGTATTATTAAGTATATCGGGTCTGCACTATGAGACGGCAGTGTCGACCGAAGAGGACGAGAACGAACCGATTGAAGTGATTACTCCGGCGACCTATTATTATAAAAATAATAAGCATTATGTACTCTATGAAGAGGTTGTAGAGGGGATGGCAGGGACTATTAGAAACAAGGTCCGCATAGCAGAAGATAAACTAGAGATTATGAAAAGCGGGCTGTCAAATACGCATATGGTATTTGAGCGGGATAAGCTGAACATCACCCAGTATGAGACGCCTTACGGGGATCTGCTGGTGGGAACCCACACGAAAGATATGCAGGTGGAGGTGACGGAGGAGAAGATTGATGTTCATGTGAACTATGCGCTGGATGTGAATAGCGAGACAATTGCGGATTGCAACATCGTCATGAATATAAAAGCACTGGAACGATAATCTCCCAGTGCTTTTTGGTTCTACTTCTGTGCGCCTTTAGCTTTGTCCCTCATTCTTGCGAAAAAGCCCTTCTTCTTCTGCGGCGTATCAAGGGGGCCTCTCAAGCCTCTGACTGCTGTGATGTAGATTCCGCTAACCGTAGCTTTGACTTCCTTCTTAACCGGAATCAGCGGATAGATGTCCGCATCACACATCAGCGTCATGATCTTCGGACCAATCTTCGCTTTGACTACCGGAACCTTGGACCGGCGAAGATACTTCGGCGTATTCTCCACGACAATCGCAGGCAGGCCGGCATCTTTCAAGCGCAGCTTTCCCTTGTCAATGATCAGCATGGACATATTCTGTGCAACGGCCTCTAATTGCTTTTGCTGTTCAGCCTGTTTCTTCTCTGCCTTTTTCCCCAGAAAATATAGCGCAATACATGCAATAATCAAAATAACCAGAATCACTAGCATTACAATTGTAAATGTACTCACGGGCAAACCTCCTAATTTCTGTATTCCATAACACACATTGTACCATTCTTTGACACCAAGTGCAAGAGATTTGAATTGAGATTCTGGGGTGGAAAACTTAACTTTCTGGAAAATATAGCCGATAGTATAAAGTAAGGTGAGAAAATGGAGAGACGATTATGAAGATATACGGTGATTATACATTTATATTGGACAAGTTGAATATTTGGAATAATTCTCAGGTTAAGATGTTTCAGAATGGTACAAAGATTGTGGAATTTGCAGATAAATTTCTGGAGGAACAAAGAGCGGCATCTCCGGATCGTATCAGCATCTCCGCGGAAGGCTTAGATTATATGAGGCAGAAGTTGTCAGGCTTAGGTTCTGGGGGAAGCGATATCCATCTGACAGAAGGCGAGCCGCTGTCAAAGTTCAGCGATGCAGGTATGTCGTTGATGGATGGAGTCTGTAGAGGATATATTTTGAAGAGGCTTGATTTTAAAGGAACCAACGGCGTAAGCAGCAGACTCTACACAGATATGGAGAAGCGTTATCAGGAAGAACTGGCAGGCAAGTCGGAGAAGAATGTGACGACCCATGCAGAGAGCCTGGTGGACGCCTATGCTGCTATGTATAGGAATATTGTAGAAGAGTATGAGAATGGTACGCGGGAAGTCTGGACCTTAGATAACAGTATGGGGGACGATTTCAGCGGCGTAGAGTTTGAGATCAATGGTCAGGCGGTGCGGTACCGCAAGCTTACCATGGAGGAAGAGCTGGGGAGGCTTAAGGATTCATTTAATCAGCTTGCCGAGGATGTTGCCAAGGAGCTTGCCAGAGAGGACGCCGCGAAGAAAGCCATGGAGGATAAAGAGATAGATCCAGATGAAGAGGTAGATTTCTGGAAAATGAAGGATATTGTAAAGGACTTCATGGATGAACTGGATCGGTTGATTACACTGTTGGAACAGATGTTTGCAAAAAAGGAAGAAGAGCCTGAGAATATAGGAGAGAGAATTGTCGCAGAGTCGAAGGGCCATGTTGCTGCGACGGTAGCAAGAGGGAAGCAGCAGGCACAGTTTGCCAATTACAGGAAGATGACCCAGATGGCGGTGAATGTACAGTCTGTTTTGGGAAATATCAGAGCGTAGGAACTGTGAAGGAGGAACATGATGCACCCCGCATGTAGGAAGGGATGTCAGATACATGCGGAGTGTTTCTTTTTATGATATTACATATTTTAAATCATAAATGCAAGGGAGGCAGTGGATGCTAGAATTAGTGGGAGATGGAGTCATTAACGTGTATAGATGGATGATGGAACATCTCTTTTTGATTAATATAGTGTTTTCGTTACTGATTATATTTTTTCAGCGAAGGAATCCCACCACTGTGTGGGCATGGTTATTGCTGCTGTATTTTATTCCGGTTTTGGGTTTTGTTTTGTATTTGATTCTTGGTCAGAACTTCCGTAGGGAGCGGATGTTCAAGATGAAGGAGATTGAGGGAGAGATTAAGTATGCTGTGCGCAGGCAGGAGGAATCCATTTACCGGAAGAAGTTAAGGCTGCGAGACCCGGAGCTTGACCGGTTTAAGCGGCTGATACTGTACAATTTGAATGAGGCGGAGGCGGTTCTGACGGATAACAATGATATCCGTATCTTCACAGATGGGAGAGAGAAGTTTCAGACCCTGCTATCGGAGATGGACCATGCGAGAAACTATATTCATGTGCAGTATTATATTATCAAGAACGACGAGCTTTGGAAGGAGATTGAAGAGGTTCTTTTGCGTAAGGCGCGCCAAGGCGTGGAGATTCGCGTGCTGTTCGACAGCATGGGCTGTCGGGGGATGCACCGCTCTGACTGGGCGCGCCTTGAGAAGGCGGGGATCAAGGTGGCTGAATTTTTCCCTGCTTTACTTGGAAAGCTGCAGCTTCGTGTCAATTACCGAAACCACAGGAAGATCGTAGTCATAGACGGGAGGATTGGTTTTGTCGGCGGCTTCAACGTAGGGCGTGAGTATATCGGGAAAGATAAGAAATTTGGTTATTGGCGTGATACCCATATATGTATAGAGGGCTCCGCGGTAACGTCTCTTGCCATGCGTTTTGTCTTGGATTGGAATTATGCCGCAAGGGAGAACCTGTTCTTGGAGGACCGTCTGTTTGAGCTTCCGACCTATGTGCGTAATGGCAGAGATCCGGTGCAGATTATATCAAGCGGACCAGATTCTAAGAGTCAGGAGATACGCAATAATTATCTGCGTCTGATTCATATGGCAAGAAAGAATATTTATATCCAGACACCATATTTTATTCCGGATGACGATATCCGCGATGCTTTGGAGATTGCTGCTAAGTCGGGAATCGATGTGCGTATTATGATTCCCTGTAAGCCGGACCATCCATTTGTCTACTGGGCGACCTACTCTTATTTGGGGGAGATGGTTGAAGCTGGGGCCAGGTGCTATACCTATAACAACGGTTTCCTTCATGCAAAATGTATGTGTGTGGACGGTCTTGTCACCTGTATGGGGACGGCCAATATGGATATCCGCAGTTTTAGCCTGAATTTTGAGGTAAATGCGGTGATTTACAGCGCCAGAACTACAGGAAGATTGATGGAAGCATTTGAGAATGATATTGCAAAGAGTACGCTGATTACCCGCAAGAAGTATGAGCAGAGAGACTTTATCATTCGGATCAAGGAGCAGTTCTGCAGGCTTTTATCTCCGGTATTGTAGGAAATCCTTACTTTTGTCCTGTATGTGGGATGTGAATGTATTTTTACAAAATAAAATGATGAAATAAGTGTGAAAACGCTTTGAAAGTAGCTTCAAATGTGATATAACATAATGGTGCGATAAAAAGTTTGTAATGAGGTGGAATATGAAAAAGAAAATTGCGATGTTATTGATGGGAGCGTTGATGGCTTCTATGACGCTGGCAGGATGCTCTGGCAGCAAAGGATTAGAGACGGATGAACTAAAAATCTCTGTATATAAAGGAGTTGAGATAGACGAGATTTCGAAACCGGAAGAGGTTACGGATGACGATGTGGACGACAGAATACAGACTATGCTTCAGATGAAGGCGACGAAGGAAGATATAACGGACCGTCCCGTGGAGTCTGGGGACACGGCGACCATTGACTATATAGGAAGAATCGACGGACAGGAGTTTGAGGGAGGTTCGGCTACGGAGTATCCCTTGGTGATTGGTTCCGGTCTGTTTATCGAAGGGTTTGAGGACAGTGTGATTGGTCATAACATCGGAGATACCTATGACTGGCAGGGAGCATTTCCAGAAACTTACCAGAATACGGACTATGCAGGGAAGGAAGTGGTGTTCACGATTACCGTGAAGGGTATTTCTGTGGATTCTGTTCCGGAATTGAATAATGATTTTGTGAAAGATAACTCAGAGAAATCTAAGACTGTCAAAGAATTTAAAGAAGAACTGAAAAAGCAGCTTAAGAAAGAGCAAGAGAATAGCTATGAAGCCAGTATTAATGAGGCAGTCTGGCAGGCAGTGTTAGAGAATACAGAGGTCAAGAAGTATCCTAAGGATGAGGTTAAGGAAATCTCAGAAGCTCTGATTGAGCAGTATAAGACGACGGCAGAGTACTATGAGCAAGATTACGAGACATTTATAAAAGAGCAGATGGGATATAGTGTAGAGGATTTTGAAAAGCAGGTAGACGATGCGGCCAAGGCAAGTGTGAAGCAGGTGATGGTAACAGAGGCTATTGCGAATAAGGAGAAGATTAAGCTTGGCGAAAAGGAGTATAAGGAGCAGCTTAAGAGGATGGCCGCTAACTATGGGTACGAGGATGTAGACGAGCTTAAGGAATCCGCGGAGGAGGATGACCTGAAAGAGATCGCAATGAACAACCTGGTGAAGGACTGGCTGAAAGAGCATTGTGTTCAAATAGCGGCAAAGTAGACGGAATATTGCATAGGATGTAGATTTTGACTTGAATACAGAAGGATAAAAACAGGAAGGGAATGATGGTCCGAGCCATTTCCTTCCTGTTTTTATGGTCAGAGTGTGACGGCAGCTAATACCAAGAGAGATTAGCCCGCCCCAAATGTTGAAAATTCGCGGCTCACCGTCTTTATATATTTTTATAATATATATCTAATCTCGCCATCTAGAGAGTTGATTGGTTCATGATGAGAAAGAAATACATTGCTTGAAGAGAAAAAAGATGGTAGAATTTTAGATTAGAAGACAGAAGGTATAAAGCGTAAGAAGAAATATGTGTAGGCAGGGAGACTGGGAAATATGATTTATGTTACCGGAGATTGCCATGGGGACTACCGGAGATTTAGCACAGCAGTATTCCCAGAGCAGAAGGGGATGGGCAAAGACGATTATGTAATCGTCTGTGGAGATTTTGGTTATTGGGATGAGTCAAAAGAGCAGAAGTATTGGCTGAAATGGCTGGATAGCAAACCCTTCACCACCCTCTGGGTAGACGGGAATCATGAGAATTATGATTTGCTGAAAAAGCATAGAGTAACGCAGTGGCGCGGTGGAAAAGTGCAATATATCATGCCGTCGGTGCTTCACCTGATGCGCGGGCAGATTTATGAATTGGAGGGGTTTCGGATATTTACTTTTGGGGGCGCTAAGAGTCATGATATTTCGGGCGGCATTTTGGAGGCGTCAGACCCGAAGCTGAGGGCAAAGAGAAGAGCCTTGGAGAAAAGGAATGAACTTTATCGAATTAATCATGTGAGTTGGTGGAAGGAAGAGATGCCTTCGGAGGAAGAGTTGGCGGAGGGACTTAGGAATCTGATTCGGAATGATTGGGACGTTGACTTTATTTTTTCACATTGCTGCGCCAGCAGTACTCAGGAACGGATTATGGGGGGATTGTATCAGCCGAATATATTGACGAGATATTTTGATAAGATTAAGGAGATGTGCCGGTATCAGAAATGGTTTTTTGGGCATTATCATGATAATAAGAATTTGGGAAACAAGGAAATCTTGTTGTATGAGCAGATTATAAGGATTTGTTAAGAGTAGGCTGGAGTCTTTAGTAAGCTGTGGCGGGTTAGAGGGGGAGGGACAAGAAAAAAGTAGAATGGTTGTAAGAGTCTAAGCGATGACAAGCTAGGTGCCTCGTAGATTGATTTTGAGGTTTCT
>BLMJ01000081.1 GCA_011960625.1 Lachnospiraceae bacterium
TACAAAGATTTGGATGTTAATGGAACCATGACATTGTTGATACCGGGACGACGAAAAAAAGTTGTTCCGGTATTTGATTGTTCGACAGCTATGACCCTTGAATATGGCGGTCAGACTTATTATCTTCCGTCTGGAAAATCTAAAATTTTGGACCTTCAGTTAGGTGAGGGGGAGCATCTCCTAACTTTTCGTGGAACGGGGAAGGTAAGCGTTGATTACAGGGGGGCTAGTTTATAATGTATCGGATTTATTGTGACAATTCTCTTTTATATGACCCGCGGGATGAAGGACTCTCAATCCTATCCGGAAAGGTGAGCCTTGCGGTAAATGCGACGGGGGAATTTACCTTTACACTTCCGCCAATGCATAGAGGGATTGACGCACTTCGTAAATTAAGCTCAGTCGTACAAGTATACGATGATGGGAAACTACTATACGAAGGAAGGGTATTGGACTCTAAGTCAGATATGTACCATACCGTCACATATACCTGTGAAGGGACGCTTGCATTTCTTCTGGACAGCATCCAGCGTCCCAAGGCATATCATGACTTGACACCCGCCTCTTACTTAAATGACAAGCTTACGCAGCATAACAGCCAAGTGGGAGCTGAGAAACGCTTTTTATTAGGGACAGTAGAAAAACAGTCCATGAATTATGACGCCAGAGAGGACAACCAGTATACCAATACGCTGGATACCATTATGGATAAATTAGTGGACAGCAATGGCGGGTATCTCAGAGTAAGAAAACAGGGAGATAACCGGTATCTGGACTATCTGGAAAGCTACCGCCGAACCTCCGGACAGATTATCCGGTTTGGAGAGAATATTCTGGATTTAACCGAGCATATCAGCGCGGAAAATGTCATTACTGTACTGATTCCTCTCGGGAAATCGGCGGAGGGTGAAAATGGGGACAGCGGAAAACGACTGACTATTGAGTCTGTAAACGGAGGGAAGGATTATCTGGAAGATTCCGAGGCCATTGCTCTGTACGGCCGGATTGTAGGTACGCATACTTGGGAGGATGTGACGGTTCCGGAGAATTTGAAAGCAAAAGGACAGGAGTACCTGTCAAATGCCCGCAATCTATCTGCCACGATTGAGCTGACGGCTATTGATTTACATTTGGTAGATGTGGATATGGACAGCGTCCAGCTGGGTGATATGATTCGCGTGGTATCGCCTCCCCATAAGTTGGATAAGTATATGATGGTTTCTAAGCGGGAGTATAATCTTGTAAACCCACAGGACGATAAGATTGTGCTGGGCGATACAATAACAGCCTTGACGGAAAGACAGGCAGCCCTGCAGAAAAGTGTAGAGAAACAGAAACATGCTTCTGCATCTATGGAAGAGGTGCGCGGCAGTGTTTCGGCTCTGGTAGGGGAAGTTGTCTCTGCAAAGCAAGAGGTGTCTGCGCTGGGAGGTAAGGTACAGACCTTGGAAGGGGGTTCCACAGGAGTCCAGAAAACCCTGCAGGGGATTCTTAACAGTCTTACCGTGCAGGAAGAAAAAGTTAGGGAAGTAAAAGAGGACATCCAGGAGGATAGAGGGAGGCTGAATGAGCTTGATAGGGCAAACCAGCAGACGAAAGAGACAGTGCAGGGAATACTTACGAGATTAGACGTCTTGGAACAACCGGATTTGGAACTAGAAGAAAGGCTTCAGGAGATTCTTACCAGATTGGATGCCTTGGAGGGAGGTGCATAGAAGTGACAGCGGAGTTAGAACAGAGGATAAGGGCATTGATTAGGGAGTTTCGTACTGCCTATTATGGAGAGGATGTCAGGAGGACTTATGCAGACATTGCGGAATTGGTCTGTATTGATGCAGTAAAAAAGGCGGACTATGCCACGGCCCAGGGGGATTACGCAAAGGCTCAGGGAAATTATGCGAAGACCCAGGGGGATTATGCAAAGGCCCAGGGAAATCAGGCGAGAGACCAGACCGCGGAGAATATTGCAGCCATTCATTTGGCTATGCAGCAGATACAGATTGAATTTGGAGATATTAAGGATGTAATTAACGATACCGGGAATGGCGCGCTATTGTTGGAGATTAAAGGGCTTTTAAGTGATATGTACCGGATTGCCACGGATGCGGATATTGACCATATCATTGCCGGCTCCTATGTGGATGAAGATGATGAAGGTTCTATATTTGATGTGGCAAGTGAACAGGATATTGACGATATCATAAACGACAGATACGTGGATGTGCCTGCAGCCGAAGAAGTTATTGAAGATGCAGAGCTTCGGGCCATTGTAGAGCAGTCGTTTTAGGTGTGTAGGAAGGGGAAGATAGATGGCAAGGAAGATAGATATTGAACACTTGAACACCTTTACCGCATACCTGGCAGAAAAGATTTATGATATTTTTGTTCGGAAGCAGCTGGGTAAGGGGCTGTCTGAGAATGATTATACGGATGAGGAGAAGGCAAAGCTGTCTGGGATTGCTGACGGGGCAAATAGGACTGTGACGGATGGGGCGTTCAGCGATTCATCTGAAAATCCGATTCAGAATAAGGTAGTGAAAGCAGAGGCAGACAGGCTGCAGGGAGAGATTAACCAGAAAGTTCCCTCCTCCCGTACCGTGAATGGACATGCTTTAACGGGAAATATTTCCCTGACTGCGGCGGATGTGGGGGCTGACGCGAGTGGAGCGGCGGCCAATGCGCTGGGCTCTGCCAAAACTTATACGGATAAGAAGATCGTTGACCTGATAGGAGGCGCCCCGGAGACACTGGATACCTTGAAAGAGATAGCGGATGAATTTGCGGCCAATGAAGCGGTGCTAGAGGCGTTAAATGCGGCAATCGGTACGAAGGCAAGTAGGGAAGCCTTACAAGGGCATATGGGCAATCAATCCAATCCACACGGTGTGGATAAAGCGGATGTGGGTCTTGGTAATGTAGAGAATAAAACTGGGGCTGACATTCGTGGTGAGATGACCAAGGCGGAGATTGAAAAAGCATTAGGATATACGCCTTCCGCAATCACAAAAGTTCCGGATGTTGCAACCAACGACCAAACACCGACATTTACCCAAGCGGCCTCTAGGGCGAATATAGCCAGCGGAGAGAAGTTGACGATGATATTTGGAAAGCTTATGAAATGGTATGCAGATTTGAAAGGGGTTGCATTTTCAGGAAGCTATAGTGACCTGAGTAATCGACCGAGTATCCCGGCTGCAGTAGCGGTGAAAGGGAATGCGGAGTCGAGCTACCGGACGGGGAATGTAAATCTGACACCGGCTAATTTGGGAGCGGCTGCGGCAAGCCATACGCATACTGCGAGTCAGGTATCAGGACTGCCTTCTTCGCTTCCGGCGAATGGCGGTACAGCCAGTTATGCAAACTACCTGAATGCTACCAATATACCAGCCAATGCAAACTTGAATAGTTATACGACGCCGGGGTTTTACTACTGTCCGGCGAATGCGACGGTGGCAACATTAGGAAATAAGCCCACATCGAATGCATTTTTTATGCTGGTAGGAAAACATGCGGGAACCCATCAGTTGTTGGTGGAGTATATGACATCGGGTTTTAAGGCTTATATGCGTAATTATTATAGCAGCACTTGGGGAGCCTGGGTGAGGGTATACACCACGATTGATAAGCCGTCACTTGGCGATATCGGGGCGGCGGCATCGGGGCATACCCATGGGGTAGCGACACAAACTGCCAACGGTTTCATGTCGGCAGCGGATAAGAAAAAGCTGGATGGAATCGTTTTAGAAGAGGCAACAGATACAGATATCGACAAGATAATAGCGGGTACATATGCGTAGAATAGGAGGAGAATATGAAAGTAATAACAACGAACCGGCTAAACCGGTTTTGGAAGAATGGGGTTAAGCCGATTAAGGATGCATTGGCGAATAAGCTGAATACATCGAGTATTGTGAATAACCTGCTTACGACAGCAGCGGGATATGCGTTGGATGCCCGGCAGGGAAAGGCGCTGGACGATAAGATTACTGCGTTAAATGGCAAATTAACGGATACTGGCTGGCAGAACCTGGCGAATGGCCGAGTATCATACCGAGTCAAAAACGGTTGGTGTATTGTAAATGCTTCGAGTATCGGGCATCTCACACTTACTAACGCGGCGAACGGGTCAACGAACGCTTCTCAGGCGACGCTGATAGCCACACTTCCGGCCGCTGCACGACCGACACAGATGCTGCGCATAAATGGTACGGCAATGGACAATACGGGATATGATCCTCAATTTGATATCCTGGCTACAGGGGAGATAAGAGGGCGGCTAAATAAAGCCAGCGGTTCAATCAATACCTGGGCGTTTACTGCTGCTTATCCTGTCTAATAAAGCTATATTAAGGGATAAAACTGGATTACGTTGTACTGGTTTGAATTTTTTGCAATGGAGTTTATACCCATACCCTTCTTAACATATAAAGCAACGCAGTTATTTGTTTGAGTATTAACATTTGCCGTAGCATTGTTATTGGAGCCTATTTGGATTGCATTTGTCGTCTTTCCATTTGTTCCAACTATCTTAAATTCAACAAAATAGTTGGGACGGTAACTGGCCTTTGCTACGAGATATCCGTCCCTTGGAAAAGTATAGGATGATTTATCTATAAGCGCGACGCCATCCCCGATACCTGTCCCCGGTAATTTGCCATTTAATGCACTTAACCGGCAATATACAAACCGGTGTCCCTACTGTTACAATAAATTCAAAAGGAGAGTGACAGTATGGAACAAAAGATAATGGAAGTGTTAAGGAGAATGCAGGCGGTATTATGTGAAATGCAGCTGCAGGAATTGCAGAATGCCTTACGTATTGTATTTATGGGGTGTGAGGTGGTCAGGGAAAAGCAGGAATTACAAGTTTCTGATAATAGTTGGATGATTGACCTAGATGATTTCTTGATATCAAAAGCCCTGGAAGGAAAATCTCCCAATACAGTTGAGCGGTACCGCTATGAGTTACAGAGATTGCTATCGTATGTAAATAAAGGCATAACTGACATTACAGATGGTGATATCTCAAATTACATGAGGGCCTATAAGAAAATCCGGCAGATTAGCAATCAGACATTGAAAAATGTTCGTGCAGTGTATAGCGGATTCTTTACATGGCTGTGTGAGCGGGAAAGAATCCGGAGAAATCCAATGATATTGGTAGAAGATATTAAAGTGGAAAGGAAACTCAAGAAACCATTTACTGACGAAGAACGGGAGCGGCTGCTAAAGAATTGTGAGACCCTTAGAGATAAAGCTATGATGGAATTTCTATATTCTACTGCCGTCAGGGTATCTGAACTGGCGGTTCTTAATAAGAGGGACATCCGATGGACAACAAAGGACCTGATTGTATTTGGAAAAGGAGCAAAGGAAAGGACGGTGTATTTGAATGACAGAACTAACATGTACATGAAAGAGTATCTGGATAGCAGGATGGATGATAATGAGGCTTTGTTTGTGTCACTTAAGAGTCCGCACAAACGGTTGTCTAAGACCGGGATAGAGTACCTCATTCGCCGGGCTGGTAAACGTGCCGGTGTAGAGAAAGCACATCCGCACCGATTTCGGCGGACAGCGGCCACAAATGCGCTTAACAGGGGAATGCCCATTGAAGAAGTTGCTTTATTTTTAGGCCATGAGAAGCTGGAAACAACGTTGCTTTACTGTACGATTGACCAGGAAAAATTGAAAAAAGACCATGAAAAATACTTAAGTGTATAGTAATATTACTTTTTGACATCTGGCTATTGTCAGGTGTTTTTTGCGTGCAAGTTTGCACAGGAAGGAGACTTTTATGAAGATTAGATTGATTGATGGGTCTATGTATGAGGTGACCCGGGCAGAGGTAACGAATGGAAGATTAGAAATTGACTTCCAAAATATATCATCCGAGGAAATCCAGAAAATATTTTCGATTCCGGCGCTTTTGACTAATATTGATTTGCTGACAGATGATGATAGAGTAACTGGAAGTATTCCTGGGTATACCGTATACAGCGGTGTGATGCTTTTAGGTGATACCAAAACATTACTGCTTAACACGGAGTCAAACGCTACTGCCGAAAGACTTGCAAACGCTGAATCTAACGCGATTGCGGCGAATGCAGCTGCAGAGGCAGCCAAAACGATGTCTGTGGAAATGGCGACACAGGTGACAGATCTGCAAATGGCAATGTGTGAACTGTATGAAGGAATGGGGGTGTAAGGTATGAGTTCCATGGCAAAAGTATATGCGATTCTGGTACGCAAAGGAGAAAAGACACTCGACCAGGTACCGGAGAAGCTAATGGCGGAAGTTCAGCAGCTTCTGAATCAGGAGAGTGAAAAGGTTGATTAAGAGGCTGCTGTTTTTCATGTGTAGAAGAATTTTCAGAGAGGAGGTTGAGACGATGGCAGTTATTTATGCTACTTTGATTGTAAAGGGGAAAAAGACGTTTGACCAGGTGCCGGAGAGGATTCAGGCACAGGTGAAGGAGCTCTTGGTAGATTTGGATGTGCCGGAACTGGCAGAGTAGGGAAGTGGGGCGGCTCTATGACTGCCCCACAGAAGGAGGTTCAATCCGATGCAGCAGTTTATTATGAGTGTATGTACTACGGCAATGCCGATAGTGCTGGGGTATATTATCTGGTTACTTAAAAACCAGAAGAAAGACCGAGACGCAAACAGCAAAGGAACCATGCTGCTTTTAAGGGTCCAGCTAATAGAATATCATGACAGGTATGTAGCTTTAAAACATATACCTTCTTATGCCTTAGATAACTTTATTGAGATGTACAAGGCATACCACGATCTAGGAGGGAACGGCATGGTAACTGAGATGTATAAGGAAGTTTTAGAATTAGAGATTAGGAAGTAAAGGAGAAGGATGTATGATTAATTGGAAAGTAAGAATAAAAAACAAGGTATTCTGGATGTCGGTGATACCGGCAGTATTACTGCTGCTCCAGGAGGTTGCGGCAACATTCGGGTATATGATGGATTTGGGAGAATTAGGAAATAACCTTCTGGCAGTAGTAAATGCCGTGTTCGGAGTGCTTGCGATTATGGGGATTGTTACAGACCCAACGACAGAAGGGGTATCAGACAGTCGGCAGGCGCTTACATATA
>BLMJ01000082.1 GCA_011960625.1 Lachnospiraceae bacterium
TTCGTCGTCCCGGTATCAACAATGTCATGGTTCCATTAACATCCAAATCTTTGTACTCACGGATAATCCCATCTTCAAAGCAAAAAGTATCCCATACCCACGGTTCAAGGCTGCTATAACGTTCATATTTATAGGGATCTGCATCCACGGTTATCACTACATCATATGGAGCATCTAATATCTCTTTTTTAGTTTCTACTTCGACTACACCATAGTAAACCCAATCCGGCCGTGTATCCGGTATAAGCGAACAAAGCTGACCGTGAAGCTCATTTTTTATCTTCATAGTAATAATATCCCACTGTGTATAATTGCCTTCACGTTCAAAACAAAACTCCATCCTTCGATTATCATACTTAACATCATTTCCAGTCATAAAAGCTGTCAGATCAAGAAGTCCGTTTGAAAATGGCACATCGACAGTATGCCGTTTCACCATAGGAGATTCTATCGTAAAAGGAGCCATCCACTTCAAATGATAATCGGAACCGGTATGCTTGCCATTTATGAGCACCCCATATTCTATGTCCACTATCTCATATACCTCCCTGATTTCATATTTGCAACGGCCAAACGGTTATCTACAACTGGAGAAACCAAAGAGCCGACTTTTTCCCCGTACATTTCCATTTTCAGTCCTGATTTTTCTAATGCTTTTATCATAACCGGCGCGGCTTTCTCCGCAAATATCCTTCCGATTCTCTGTGCATCTGCATCTGACAAACCAAAAGCCCCCTGCATATCCGGATAAATACTGTCTAACCTATCATTTACAACATGTCCACGGATAACCTTATTCGCCACAGCCTCTTGCCGATTCTCCACAGCCATATTTATTCTCACCATTGTTCCCGGAATATCAATATTTTTCATTTTCTCAGCAAGTCCGTTTATATCCAGCGCGTCGAGTGCCTTATGGGAAATACTTTTTGCCGATTCTTCGACGGCCTTTTCTTCACTTTCGATTCCAACGCTAAGCCCTTGCGAGAACCATTTTCCAAGTTTTGCTGTTTCTTTGGAGGGTGAATGAATATCCAATTTCGCTTTAATCGCTGCCAATGCACTACTTGCAAGACTTGCGGCCGCACTAACCGCACTGCTAATCGCGTTCCTAATCCCACCAGCGAAACCTGAACCAAAATTAAAACCAGTATTCTGTGCACTGACAGACGCTGCCCCTGATTTTGCATTATCCGCAAGATCTTTCCCTTTTACTCTCGCACTGCCTGATTTCCCGCCAACTCCCGAAGCATACTGTGTACCAAACTTTCCGCCTGTACTGGCAGGGTTAACAGAACCCGCTCCGCTCTTTGCCCTGTCAGCAATCTCTTTTCCTTTTTGCAGTAACGTTCCTGCCGTTCCACCTACTCCAGTACCAAGCATACCGCCAAAACGCGTCCCCACACCAGAAGGATCCACGGAACCCGCTCCCGAACTTGCTGCCTCGGCATTTGCTTTACCTGCAAGCCTGGAACTCTCTTGCTGAGAAGATAAACCTATTCCGAAGAATGACATCAGGTTCGAACCAACTCCTTGCAAAGTCGTTATTAGACCTGATTCTGTAAATTTGCCCAGAAATGCCGTAACGAATTCTCCCGCCTTTGTCAACACATTCTCTTTACCGCTGTCTACGCCTTGAGCGGCGCCTTCCATGGCCAGACGGAAAATCTCCTCTGTCGCCTTTGAAGGGGAATGTTCATCTAACGCCTCCCGTAGCGCTTCCAAAAAAGAAATACCCTCTTCTTCTGCTTTATCCTGTATCTGGTCAAACCCCTCAAGCCCTTCCATAGCACCTTCAACAGCCATGGAAAGTGCGTTTCTTGTACCCTCTGGGAGGTCGGCAAGACCAGTCATAAACGCTTCATAAGAGGCTTTCGATTCTTCACTCAATTTTCCATCAAGGTCTGCTTGTGTAAGTGCGGCAACCATGGCTCCGGCGCCATCCGTACCTATCGAATCTATGGCCTCCTTAATCCCGTCAGGAAGTTTCTGAAACTCAGATACCGCTTTTGCGGCTGAATTAGCAGCCTCTTCTCCGAAAGCCTGGTACATCTGACCGCTTTCTGATACGAGTACCGACAGAGCTCCTGTCATTTCCGAAGCCTGTTCGAGCATTGATGCCTTTGCAGTATCGGACGTTGCCAGCATTTCTGCAGTATATCCTTGATATCCGCTCAGCAAGGCGCTCATTGCAGATTCTATCTCCGCAACTGTCCCATTCTGCATTGCTTCCATAAGAGCGTTATAATTATTGACTTCCGCTGATAATGCATTCAATGACGTACTTGCCTCATCCACTGTTGCCGACGCTTTGTCAAATGCCTCTTGCGCCTCATTTACAGCCTGCTTTGCCTCAATCATAGCTGACATTGCTTTCGGCCCACTATTATTCCCGTACATATCAGTGACTTCATTTAGATTCTTCTGTGCTTTTGCAAGCGCGGCTTTCTTTTCTTCCATCACTGCCGTGGCATCTTTATACGCAAGCAAGGCATCACGACTATTCTTATAGGCGGCTGCCATGTCTTCTTCCAAAGAGGCACATAACGCCGCTGCCTTTTTCTTTGCAATTACTTCATCCAGGGCGCCTACTGTTTCCTGGTAATTCTGAATGACGCCGTCTGTCAATTCAATCTCTGTCCCCAATGCATCAGAAAGTTCCCCGGCTATATAACTAGCCCGTTCTTCATATCCAGCTTTTACGTTCCCATTTTCATCTGTAATGGCTCGAAGCTCTGACAGCAATTTTTGGTAACCATCGTACTCCATGTCAATAGATTGTACAGATTCTTCTCTTGCCGCTCTCTGGTCATTCAGAGATTCTGTAAGTTCATTACAGGATTCCAGCATCTTTTTCTCGCTGCTGGAAAGTTCATAAGTTTTATCTTTAGCATTCCCGGATACAACCGCATATGCAACTAAGCCAGCCGTCAGCGCCGCAACTGCAGTAACTGCCAAACCAATCGGATTTGCATGTACCACTGCATTAAAAGCTGCATGTGCTGCAGTTGCAAGTCCCAGTTGTTTATTCAATAACCCAACTGCAATCTGTTTTAACGTAACTGCACCTGTAGATGCTGCCGTCGCAACAGCCGACACTCCATTTGCAGAAATAAATAAATCCAACGCCATGGAACTCGCTGTGTATGTTTGGGTCAACTTATTTATTACATTCGCCGCCGTCTTCGCCACAGTATATGCCTTCACCGCCGCAACCCCTGATACAAGCAAAGGAACCGCAATATCCAGATTTGTAGCCAACAGCTCAAATGCTTTTGCTGCTGTCTTAATTCCCGTCTTTGCCAGGCTGCTTCCCACATTCGCAACATTCCGCAATGGCGTAACTATCTTTTCTGCCTCGTCACTGCTCTCTGCCACTTTGTCAGCAAATTCGTTGAAAAGCTCCCCAGCCTCAGACACCACGCTTTGCAAGCCGCCTGAATCAAATGCTTTGGAAAGCCGGTTTACGCCCTCTGTACCCGAATCTACCGCTTCCTTAAGCGGCTCCTTCATCCGTTCATATATCTTAATACCAAAACCTTCTACTGCAGAACCAAGAATAGTGAGACTACCTTTCAGGTTATTTTGCATAGTCTCTGCCATACTTTCAGCCGCACCATCCGCATTGGCAATAGAATTTTTCAAAGCAGAAAAATCAGCATCTGAAGCATTGACGATTGCCAAGAATCCCGACATACCTTCCTGTCCCGCTAGTGTAGCTGCATAATTCGCCTTCTCAGCCTCGGTCAATCCCAAGAAGCTATTCCTCAGCTCTCCCATAATGGCATCCAAGCTTTTTGTCTTACCTTCGGAATCAGTTAGAGAAATTCCCAACTTATCCATTGCCCCCTGCATAGCATCTGTTGGCTTTACAAGATTTGTAAATATCTGCCGAAGTGTGGTACCTGCCTGACTTGCTTTAATCCCGCTGTTCGCCATAAGACCAATCGCAACTGCACAGTCATCCACACTGAACCCCAGCGCACCGGCAACTGGGGCTACATATTTGAAGGTCTCTCCCATCATCCCCACATTTGTGTTGGAATTGGAAGAGGCTTTCGCCAGCACATCGGCAAAGTGTCCGCTGTCTTTAGCAGACATCCCGAATGCCGTAAGTGCATCAGTCACGATGTCTGAAGTAGCCGCCAAATCTTCTCCGGAAGCTGCCGCAAGGTTCATGATACCTTCAATACCAGAAAGCATATCCTCCGTCTTCCAGCCTGCCATTGCCATATACTCGAAGGCACTAGCGGCTTCCGTAGCGCTAAACTTCGTCTTCGCGCCCATTTCCTTTGCTTTCGCTGTCAGCTGTTCAATCTCTGTCCCTGTTGCACCGGATATTGCAGACACCTTTGACATTCCTGCCTCAAAATCTGCCCCTACCTTTACTGCATAGCCCGCCATGGCCGTAATTGCTGCGGTGGCAGTTCCCGCGGCAACAGTGATTCCTTTTAATGCGCTTTTAGCTGTCCCCGAAAACTTCGCCATAGCAGACTGAGCCCTCGAACTGTCCAATTCTGTGTTAATCTTTATTGTACCATCTGCTGCCACTATCTCACCATCCCCGCTTCTACTTGCCTTGTTCTCACATATTCTATCCACTTACGGTTCCGTACTTCCAGTGTCATTTTCTTCCCTACAACAGAACTGTCAGTGAGCTGGTATAATTTCTTCATCTCGTTCAGGAAGGCCCTCTTTTCCTTTGGCAGACCGGAGGTGTTTACTTTCCGGTAATACATGATTCTGCTCATCTTTGTTTCTTCATTCAATGATTCAAACAGAGCCATAAATTTCCACCAATGCATATCTTCTTTCGTCAGGTCAATCCCATACTGCTCTTTAAACGCGGCATAAATATACGGCGCATCCTGGGTAAAAGAAAATGCCGGCTGAGATGGTCAAGCTTTTTTGTAACACTTACAA
>BLMJ01000083.1 GCA_011960625.1 Lachnospiraceae bacterium
GCAGTATGAACTTCTCTACAATGTACGAAGTTATATTGATTCATTGGACAACCATTTGAGCTATATGTATGTGGATAATATATTGAGAGAATTTCATGAGGCCCAGGACGGGGCGGTACGTGTAATGGAGAATGACTTAAGGGATATGGAGGCCATAGAAAAGATACAGGCACAGGATTTGGTGACTCTTATAGAGATACCAGAGCCACCCAAGGAAGAACTGATGCCAAAGATACTGGATATTTCAGAATATACGGCACAGAGCGTCCGGTTTGCAGAGACTTTAGCCGCAAAGTATGAAGACAGTTTTCAAGATATCCAGACGGAAATCGCCTCCTTATGCGCCGGTGGGCTTGCGCTGTCAGAGAGCTTGAAAAGCCTCGCAGGACAGGTGCGTGAGCTTACCGTGGATGAAAACGAAGAGGACATAGCTGTGAAAGCGGAAGAGAAACTATGGGCTGAATTGGAGAGACAGTCAAAAAAACTATTAGAGAAGGAGAAGCTTCTCGGATATCTGAAGAAATTTAAGGAGGATAACGAAGAAGTCATTAAAATGCTTGGTCAGTCAAGCAGCGGTTGTCAATCCTTTGAAGAGGCGGGCTTTTCTGAGGACGCTTGGCAGGAAGAGGCCAAGCCGCCAGATAGTGATATCCAAAAAGAAGCTAAGCCGTCGAATCGTGATATTCAGGAAGAAACCAAGCCGGTGCTCTCATTACTGGCGAAACAGAATGAGGAGATTGATTTTCTGCTTGAAGAGATTGCTCAGACGGAAGAGCTCAATATTGACAGGATAACTGAGCTGGTCAAAAGAGAATACATAGCTCCGGTGAAGGACAAGACAGATAGGGCGAAGAGAGAGCTTCTGCACAGCTGCCAGGAGGAACTGACGGCGATCTTGGCATATAATGGGCAGCTTTCCAGGTTCCGGCCGCAGGTGAAGGATTCATTCCTTGAACCATGTATTGGGCAGCTGCAAGAAAACCACAGAAGCATGGAGGAAGCATTATCCGACAATCAGCAGGCATACATGGAGTTTGCACAGAAATCGGCGGAGTCTTCACGGGAGTATACGGCGAAAATACAAAAGCATGTGGCAGAGGCTAAGACAGCTTCTGAGGAGGCTCTCGCACAGGGAATAGGCGCGGCAAAAGAAATGAAAGAAAAAAACAGCGCCATGAATCAGGGGATTTTAGGAGGCTTTTCCTCAAAGCTTGCATATACCAGGATTGGAAGCGCGGAGTATACACGGATCTATCAGTTTGTAGCAAATCCGTTGCGGGCAGTAGACAGATCTATGAGTCAGGCGGCTGCAAATGATTGAGCAAAGCGTGAGTCAAAAGAAGTAATTGTGGCTGTCAAGTATTTGAGAATTAAGAAGGAGGAATAAGGGCTATGAGTATCAGAATGAATACAGAGGACGTAATTGCAAGAGGACAGGAGATTGGGAGTCATGTGGAGGATGTGACGGCTCTTCAGAATTATCTGAAGGATGTCGTAAACCGTCAACTGCCGGAATTGTGGGAAGGAAGCGGCTATGAAGGATTTGCCGCGTCGGTTGCGGAGATGGCGCCGAGTTTTGAGGCGATGAGAGAGTTGATTAGCGCGATTGGCCAGGGGGTCGTGATGAATGCTCAGCAGTATGCGGAGTTTGACCGGGCGGCAGGCGCTAGGAACCGTGGATAAAAGCTGTGGATAGAACCGGAGATATACGGCTTGACCCAGACGTGCTTGGATTCGATATGGAAGCCGGCGTCGACAGTCAGCTTCCGTTAAGCGATCTGTATGAGCTCCCCGTCTTTGCAAAGGAGACAAAGCAGAAGGCGGGGAAGTATCAGAGGGAAGAAAAACAGATGATGGAAAGAGTCCGGCAGGGGGTATTTAAGACCGATGGAAGGAAACCCAAGGAGCAGTTTGAGAGAATCCAGGAAAGGATTTTTCAGGAAGTGTCGCATCTTTCTTCAAGTGGATTTTCCGAATCAAGGTTTTCTTTGGAAGAGTTGGAGAAAGAGACAGAGAATTTCTGGGATGTTTGGATTTTTTTGGGAATCATCATGATAGGAATGTTATGCATATTTCCTAAGAAATATTGTTGGAGGCGAAAAGGGGCAGACAAGGCCGGCAATGCCTGCCTCAAGCATAGAAAAGGAGGAGTGGAGAAATGATCATTACCTTCATGACAGGGGAGGCAGGAGAGGACTATAAAAAAATAGACGTTATGGTGAGACCAGAACAAAAGATAGAGGATGTCTATGGTCAGCTTATTTTAAATGGCTTCCTGCCCCAACAGCATGAGAAAAAGCAGCTTCCAGTGTTTTCCCTGCGTCGGAAGGAATATGTGAAGCCGTCGTTAACATTTTGGCAGGGAAGGATCTATGCCGGAGATATTCTGATTCTTGGCGATATTACGAAGTTTAGACAGTAGCCAAGCAATCGGGAAAAGGGAGAAGAATGCATGAAGGTTAGGATACGAAGGAGTGACTTAAGGGCAAAGGGAAAATATGACTTCAGGCGGCTGGAGGAGAAGAACCATCTGTTTCTCCCATGCAGAATAGAGGAGGAGAAAGAAACTGTCTGCATGAACTTTGATTTGCGGGGAATGCAGATATTTGAAGAATTGAAAAAAGAGGAAAGGCTCGCGAAACTGGCAGTCTTACTCCAGGTGGCGGAGCTAGAAGAACTATACCGGAAATACGAGTTTTCACTGGAGCCTGGCAACCTATACTATGACTTACTAGGCAGAGTTCGGGTAAAGCTGCGGGATATTATCACAACCCCTCATAAAAGCAGGATGAAAAATTTTTTGAGGCAGTATCAGGCATTGATTGGTTATATTCTTGAGGGATCTAGACCTTATGAGGATTATCTGTACGGCGGCTTAAAGCTTCTAAAGCCCCAGGAGGAGGCCGCAAGTTTTATGGAGCCAGAGACGGTGCAGGAAGAAAAACAAATATTATCGGAATACTACAGCCAGCTTTTGGAAAAAGAGAAGAAGTATATGAGGAAGGTAGAAGTTCGAAACTATCGGCGTTTGGTCAGGTACTCTATGGTTTCAGCGTGCTTGCTTTTTCTGCTTATCATAGCCTTTGCCTACAGCTTTGGATGGTATATGCCAAGGCAGGAACGGCTGCGGGAAGCAAAGGATGACTATATTTGCAAGGATTATCTTGCAATGATTGACGCTCTAAAGGGTTTTGAGACAGAAGAGCTTAGCCGCGCCGAAAAATATATGCTTGCCACGGCCTATATTCAAGGTCAGGTGGTAGATACTTTCAGTGCCAAGGATAAGGAAAACATTTTAAGCAAAGTTACCTATCAGTCCAACGAAAAAGTACTGGACTACTGGATACATCTAGGGCGGCTAGAGGTGGATAAGGCCGAAGACCTTGCCATGACAATGTCGGACGACCAGCTCTTACTGTATGCATATATGCATGAATTGCACCAGGTTGAGGAGGGCGGTTTATCAGGAGAGGCAAAGAAGGGCAGAAGGCAGGAGTTGATAAAAGAGATTGAGGAGTTAGCAGGTAAATTAGGCTTGCTTCATTGATGTTTGAAGAGGGAGTTATTTGTTATCTATAAAGTGAAACGAGGTATAGAAGGAGTTCCATATGAGATATGTGCCAATGCAGACAGGGGAAGAAGGCCAGGAGTATCCAAGACGTGTGTTTGAACGGGGAGAAAACATTACAATTTCTTCGGGATATGAGGCCGCCCTTCGTATCCCTGGGTTAAAAAGTCGTTTTTATATACGAGGTATGAAGGTATTTTCTGAGATAAATAGTGAGGAAGGCATATATCGGAATTGGCAGAAGATAAAGACGGGAGAATTTCCGCTCTATCCGGGAGATGTATTTTTCCTTGGAAATTTAAAGCTTGAGGTGTGGGAGGCGAAGATTTCCATTCAGGGTCCTGCCGACAGCTATAAGACGGAATTTATAGAAGCCTCCAAAGGAGGGCGGCCAGAAGGCTTCCCTGTGTATAAGCGTTCCCCGAGACTCATTAAAAGACCGTCTAAAGAAAAACTTCGGATAGAGCTCCCAGGGGAGGAGGAGAGGCAGGACAGAAAAGGATTTTTGAAGTCAGTCTTGCCGCCTCTGATTATGATGATGGTGACGGTGACGATCGGCCTATGGATGGGGAGAGGCATCTATCTGCTCATGTCCGCTGCCGCCGCCGGAATGACTGCTATATTTTCAGGCTTCCGATATCTAGATGAGAAGGCGGTATGCAGGAAAAAGAATAGAAGGCGTCAGGCAGCTTATATGAACTATCTGTGGGAGAAACACAAGGAGATTGCCGCGGCTTACGAGAGGGAGCAGGAAGTCTATGCATACCAATATCCGGAAACGGACGAAATTGCCAATATGGTAAGAAATTTTGACAGCCGTATCTATGAGAGGCTTGCTTCTGACGGGGATTTTCTTACGGTATCCATCGGGCGCTATGAGGGAAAGACTGGGTTTCGGATGGAAGGAAAGGAACCGGCGTGGGATGCAAAGGAGGAAATACTTACAGAGATGGTCAGAAAAATCAGAAGAAAATATTCGGCGCTAGAGAAACCGAAGGTTATCGATCTGAAAAAGGCGCGTCTGGGAATGGTGGGAGAGAAGGAAGCACTGCACAGGCAGCTTAAGATACTAGCGGCGCAGGCAGCGTTTTTTCACAGCTATCAAGAGCTTCAGATGATTGTAATCTATGACAGGGAGTATGAGAACCAGTTTTCATGGATGCGTTGGCTTCCCCATACGCGCCTTAAACCAATGAATCTCTTGGGGCTTATTCAGTCGGAGCGGACCAGAGATTTGGTGCTTGGAAGCATGAATCAGATATTGAAGGAGAGGGCGGACAATCTGAAAGAAGGGAAAAAGGGGATAAAGCATCTGCCGTGGTATCTGTTTCTAATTGATGAGCCTTCCTGGATTGCGGAGCATGGGATTATGGAATATCTGCGTATGGATGGAAGTCAAATGGGAATTTCTGTGGTCTATTCCAGCCATCTCTGTGCAAATCTTCCGGAATATATAGAAACCGTCCTAATGTTGGATAATTCTAGGGAAGGAACGCTGCTTTTGGAGCAGAGAGAGTATGTAAAACAGAAGATTACCTTTGATCAGGCAGGAAACGTTGATTTTGAATGGCTGGCGAGAGATTTAAGCGTATTAGAGCACGAACAGGGAATTACCAGCTATATTCCCAAGAGTGTCACATTTTTTGAATTGTATGGAGTACAAAAGGCGGAAGAGTTAGAGATTCAAAATAGATGGAAAAGAAATCTAGCCTATAAGTCGCTGGCTGTTCCGCTGGGGCTGCGCTCTGCAAAGGATATATTATTTTTGAACCTGCACGAAAAAGCCCATGGCCCGCATGGTCTGGTGGCCGGAACAACAGGTTCGGGAAAATCGGAATTGATACAGAGCTACATTCTTTCTTTGGCGGTCAATTTTCATCCCTATGAGGTGGGTTTTCTGTTGATTGATTATAAAGGAGGCGGAATGGCGGATCTGTTTCGCACCCTTCCCCATCACCTGGGGACGATTACGAATCTGGACGGAAACGGAAGTATGCGTACCTTGGCTTGTGTAAAAGCGGAACTGTCACAAAGACAGAGGATATTCAGAGCTTTTGGGGTAAACCATATGAACGGATATATGAAATTGTTCAGGGCAGGAAAAGCAGCAGAGCCTCTTCCCCATCTTTTTATCATTTGTGATGAATTTGCCGAGCTAAAGAAGGAACAGCCAGAGTTTATGAAGGAGCTTGTATCAGCGGCACGTATCGGAAGGAGTTTAGGAGTTCATCTTATTCTGGCTACACAGAAACCGGCCGGCATCATAGAGGAACAGATCTGGAGCAACAGCCAATTCAAGCTATGTCTGAAGGTACAGAATGAAAGTGATAGTAAGGAAGTATTAAAGACGACGGACGCTGCTGCCATCACTTTGCCAGGTAGGGCCTATCTGAAGGTAGGGAATCATGAGACCTATGAGTTATTCCAGTCTGCTTTCAGCGGGGCGGCGTATAGGGAAGCTAAGGGGAATAACAGTGCGGAGGATGAGAGGGTTTACGTGGTAAATGAACTGGGCCAGGGAGAGCTTGTCAATCAGGATCTAAGCGGTAAGGAGGGGGAATACGAAACAAGCCAGACACAGCTGGAAGCTGTGGCAAGGCATATCAGGGAGATTTTTGAACAGGAGCATACAGCCAAGGTTAGGAAGCCATGGCTGCCTCCTCTTAAAAAGATGCTGGTCAGTCAAAGCCTTGCAAAGAATGTGCAGAGAGCCTGTGAAGGAGGGAGCAGTGTAATCCCGAAGGGTAAAAGCGAGAAGTCTCTTTCTGTGGCCATAGGTATGCTGGATATACCACAGCTAAAAGAACAAAGAGAGCTGGAGCATCATTTTGAGAAAGACGGAAATCTTTTGTTTTCGGCATCCGCAGGCTTTGGAAAGACAGTCTTTTTGACAACGGTACTCATAAGTCTTGCTCTTTCTTATGACGTAGATAATGTGAATTTTTATATTCTGGATTATGGAAACCATGGCTGTATGCCGTTAAAGGAGCTTCCTCATACGGCGGAATATATTTCCGCAGACGATGAAGAGCGGTATTGGAAATTCAAGAAATTTATATGGGAAGAGGTAAAAGCCAGAAAAAGATTGTTTGCAAAATACGCGGCTCCTTCTCCCTTGGCATATGAGGAATTGTCTGGAAAAACTTTAAAGACGGTGATTATAGCTGTGGATCAGCTTGATGTGGTAAAGGAGATGGGGCTTGAGGAAGAAGAATTTTTTACAAAGCTTACGAGGGACGGGATCGGGCTTGGAATATATACGGTTGCTGCTGCGGCAAGAATCCATTCCGTTAGGCAGGCGACGCTCACTAATTTTAAGAGTAAAATAGCGGGATACCATTTCGATGAAAACGAAACCTTTCTTGCAGTGGGGAGAGCTCCGTTTAAACAGTCGGATATCAAAGGACGTGTTCTGACAGGAGGCGACGAAGTGTATGAAGCGCAGATCTATACGATGGCGCCCTGCGAAGACAAAGCTGTATACAGTAAATCATTAAAAGAATTGATACAACAGATAAGAAGGAGATATCCGGGGAAGGAGGCTCCCCATATTCCGGTCTTACCCCAAGAATTTCACGCTGCCATGCTGTATCGTTATTCCGGTGATGGAAACGACTATCTGGTAGGATTAGAGCTTGAGGAAGTAACCGGGAAAGGGTTTGACAAATCAGCGGGTCTATTTGCAGTTATAGGAAATACTGGGGCGGGAAAGACGAATATTTTATGTGTGATTGCAGAGCAGGCAATTTTAAAGGGAAGAACCTGTATCTTTGATTCTATGGATATGGAGCTCTATCACTATCGTCAGGAGTCAAATGTTTTATATGTGGAAGGACGTAAGGAACAGGAGCTCTTTCTAAAGGAAATGGCAGAAGAAGTGGAAAGCAGGCGAAAGCTTCTGAAAACGAGAATGGAGGAGTGTAAGAATTTGTCCCCGAAAAAGCTTATGGGTGAGATGCCGTTTTATACCATAATCATCGATGATCTGGAGGTTTTTTCCGAGTTTATGAGGGAAGAATTAGAGAGGGTCTCTAGTCTTATAAAAGAGGGGATGGCTCTTGGGATTGTCTGTGTCATTACCATTCATTCCGCAAAATCACGGGGAATGAGCAGTATGGACAGGATGGTGAAGCAGGCGGCAAATGGTCTGGTATTAAGTTCACAGGGAATAGTACCAATCTTTCCTGTTTTGAGTACAAGAGAGTTGCCCAAGTTCGGAGACGGACTTCTCTTTAAAAACGGCATATATCAAAGGCTGCGGCTTCCGAAATATAGTTTGGAGAGTACAAGTTAAGAAAGGTTTTTGGGAAAATAAAAGATAGGAGAATTAAGAAGGTATGGCAGATAAGCTTCATATAGACCAAGGAAGAGTAAGGGAGGATGCGGCACAGCTTCAAAGCGCCGCTGGGTATCTACAAAACATCTCCTTGTTTCCACAGGATTCAAGAACAACTTTGGCTGCCAATGAAAAGGGGAAGGCTGCATATGGCAACTCGCAGGATAGGATTGCACTTTTGGGTGTTCTGTTAGAGCAGGAAGCCCAAAATATCAGAGGGCTGGGGTTAGAATTTGCGGAGTTTGACGAGATGATGGGGAGCTTAGGAGAACAGGGCCCTCGGCATTCTGTGATAACAGCGAAAAAATAGGAGGTGCAGCTTATGCAGAGAAGTGATTATTTGAATCCAGAGAACATGAGAAGTCAGTGTGCCAAAGCAATTCAATGTATGGAGGAGGATTGCAAGGCATTAGAGATTGTCCGTAAGAGTATCCGATTTTTTGCAGAAGATCCTGAGATCGAGAGTGAAGCCTTTGACGCACTGGTACGTCAGCTAGAAGATTATGAGACGGTTATGGAAGCAATGCGGATCGCAAATTTGACGGACAGTGGGGACTTTCATAGTCTGAGCGGTCTTGTGGGAAATGAAGTCCTGGATGGAGAGACTATTTTCTGCCAGATGGAAAACGCGTGGAATATGAAGGAGAATTATGAGTCAAAGGAATTTATGTACCGAAATTCTATGGCGGCGACACAGGATGCTATTTTATATACATATTATCGCTGGAAGGCCGGACAGTACGGACGTTTGGCATTGAATAGCCATAGGCTGTATAAGCGATGGGAAGAGAAGACGGAGCGATTCGATGAAATTGCTGCAAGTACGAATCATCTGTTTCTTGCCACAGATGAAATAGGCACATGGATACAAAAGGGGCTTTCGAAGATTAGAGGAGCGTTTCAAAACGGCGTCTATGAGCCGGATAAGGATGATGAATGGAGGCGGCAGCTTATAAACGAAGGTATCCATCTGGCAATGGGGTACAGGGACCGGGGAGGAGACCAGAATGGACCACATGAAATCTGGCAGAGAGGAGAGGCTGCCGACAGAGAATGGATTAGGGAGTTGGTCCACAGCTACGAAGAGTATGGGGATTATTCCGATGAAGAGATTGAGGAGCTTTTAAAAAAATTAAACAGCGAGGGATGCGGATATGTGGCCTTTGCGAATGTGCTGGCAGATGAATTTAGAAGAAAGGAAGCAGAATTTGAGAAGATATTCGGATTTCCTCTTTTTCAGGAAGATAGGAACGGTATCACGTATGTCAATTACAATCCTCTCATTCTCGATCTCTACTGCGCCAGTGATAATCACAACAGGGTATGGAATATGTGGCAGAAGCATGATATTTATGATGCAAACGAGGACCCATCGGCAGACGTTGGACGTGGTACGACACAGGACGACAGAATCTATCGATTTGAACGATATATGAATGGGCGTGGTGTTGTAATAAAGATTAAGAATATCAGATGCAGTACGGAGGAGGTTTTCCATAAATGTAAAGAAGAAGCCAAGAGGGGCAATCGGGTGATTATTAGTACCTGTCCGGTAAGGCTTGAGGGGGAGGACGGAGAACTGTCTCAGATGGACGGAGGACATGCCATGACGGTAATCGGACTTACTGACGACGGAAGAGTGGAGGTATCGTCATGGGGGGAGATTTATTATATTACCCCAACAGACCCTGACTATCAGGAGCCGGAGAAGAACCACGCTCGGGACGCATATGTAAAAATTCAGTCTGTCTCTTTCGAGAGTGTGAAATAAATAAGGTAATTTAGGGAGGCTGGTGATGAAAAAATTTGGATGTATATTTGTTTTCAGTTTTGCTGTCATTATTATTACAGCGGAAGCAAATTTTTGGCATACGTACTGGAAAGAAAAGGAGGGGACTATGGAGAAATATATGCTTGCGAGCCGCTTGAAAGTTCCGACTGTGAAGGAGGTTACAGAAAATCCGTATATATATCGTTATCACCATGAGCTTTGCAGTGAAAAAGGGTTGATAGATGAAAAAGGGCGTCTTAGCCGTCGTTACTTATATTTACAGGCAGTCTATAGGGCAAATCTGGAGGCGTATCTGCTTGAGACGCTTGATATTAAGGAGTTGGATGAAAAATTACGGAACAGTAGTCTTAATTTTGTATGTCCGAAACCTGAAAATCAGGATTTGTACCAGCGGGAATCATCCATGGGTTTGAGATATATATGCCTGAGAAATAATCTCTATATTGAATATCTTGACAAGAGACAATTGAATATTTTAGAGCATCATCTGATAAGGGGAAGAGAGGTTGTCACAGAAGAACTTAAGGCGCTGGTAAAGGAGACTTATGGTGAGGTAATCAGGGTTAGGAATCCAAGAGATTGGGACGCTCAGGGTAGTTTTCTCTATGCAGGAACACAGGGAAGAAAACCAGAGATTCCAAATCAGGCATTGGTGCTGGAAATTTCTAATGCTATGGAATATGATGGGTCAGGAAATCTTATTTCAGAAGATCATATGAGAGAAAAATGTGAATATTTGGAGCAAGTGAAAGCAGAGAAAGAAAAAGAATACTCTGAGATATTGGGAAAAGAAGTATATATTCTGTTGGAATGAAGGAGAACCATATGATTGGAGATGAGAGAAAAATAGGAATAAAAAATGTCAGGCTCGACCCGAAAGGGGAGGAAAGGCAGCAGGTAAGAAAGCTTTGGCAGGAGGAAGAAGAGGAAGAGCTGGAAATCAGAGAATATTATCAAAGGCTGGAATATATGCGGGATAATTGTCCGGTGTGGGATCAAGAAATCAGCGGACTTATCGAAGAACAGCAAGAAATGCTGCAGGTTTTGGAGATGAAGAAGGGTGAATTATTAGACGGTTTTGGCAGGAGGAAAGATTTGTGACGAATATTTGTAAATTCATATGTCTTGTCATATGTATCATACAGTGATATAATAATGTAAGTTTGAAAAAAGGAGACAAACATTCATGAGTATTACAGAAGAAATTCAAGAGTTGAAAAAGGAGAAGAACGCGGTTATTCTGGCGCATTATTATGTAAATCCTGAGATTCAAGAGATTGCGGATTATATTGGAGATTCCTACTATCTGAGTAAAGTAGCAGTGGATTTAAAAGAGCAGACGATTGTATTTTGCGGAGTATCTTTCATGGGGGAAAGCGCTAAGATATTGAATCCAGATAAGACGGTTCTAATGCCGGATATGACAGCCGATTGTGCAATGGCACATATGGCGGATGCAAAAACGATTCAAGAAATGCGGGAAAAGTATGAGGATTTGGCGGTGGTGTGCTATATCAATTCTACTGCCGAGTTAAAGAGACATTCCGATGTGTGTGTCACCTCGGCAAATGCGGTGAAGATTGTAAAAGCATTGCCGAATGAGAACATTTTCTTTATACCTGACAGGAATCTTGCACACTTTGTAGCCGAGCAGGTACCAACGAAGAATTTTGTTTATAACGAAGGGTACTGTCCGGTTCATGAACAGATACAGGTAAAGGAGATTCTTAAGGAGAAGGAGTTCCACCCCCAGGCAGAGATTTTAACTCATCCAGAGTGTCCTCAGGCAGTGAGAGAAATATCGGATTATATAGGTAGTACCTCAGGAATTATAGCCTACGCAGGTAAGAGTGAGTGCATGGAATTTATCATATGTACAGAAAATGGCGTTCGGTTTGAGCTTGAGAAACAGAATCCCCAAAAGAAGTTTTATTTTACGAAGACTGAGCCGGTTTGCCAAGATATGAAAAAAATTACATTGGAGAAGCTTCGAAATGTGTTGAAAAATGGGGAAAATGAAATCCAGGTGACGGAAGAGCTTCGTGAGGAGTCAGTTAGACCGCTTGGGAGAATGTTGGAGCTTGCAAGGTAAGGAATTGCTTGGAAACCATACAGAATACGTCGGCGTATGGGATTCGCAAAAGTTTGTGTATGGCGGTTTCCAAGCGGAGGATGAGAAAGATGGATATACATACAGACGTTGTGATAGTAGGATGTGGAGTGTCAGGTCTATACAGTGCGCTAAAGCTTCCGAGAGATATGAGGATCGTAATTATTACGAAATCAGATGCCGAAAGCAGTGATTCCTTCCTTGCCCAGGGAGGAATCTGTGTACAGAGAGACGAGGATGACTATGACAGTTATTTTGAGGACACCATGAGGGCAGGGCATTATGAGAATCGAAAGGAATCGGTGGATATCATGATTCGAGGTTCTCGGGCTGTTATTGAGGATTTGGTGAAATATGGAGTCCGATTTGAGCAGGAGAACGGTGAATTTATCTATACGAGAGAAGGGGCACACTCAAGACCTAGGATTCTCTTCCATGAGGATGTTACCGGAAAGGAGATTACCAATACCTTGTTAGAGAGGGTGAGAGAACTTTCGAACGTAACGTTCTATGAATATACGTCAATGACGGATATCATAGAAGATGGTGCGTGCAAAGGCATTTGGGTGGAGGATGTGCATAATTGTGAGCAATATCGAATTTTAGCAGACTATACGATTCTGGCAACCGGAGGAATCGGGGGGAAATATCAACATTCCACGAATTTTCCGCATTTAACAGGAGATGCTATAGAGATAGCAAAGAATCATGGAATCCGTTTGGAACATCTGGACTATGTACAGATACATCCTACAACGCTCTACTCTGAAAAGCCCGGGCGGAGATTTTTGATTTCTGAGTCAGTGCGGGGAGAAGGCGCAGTATTATATAATGAGAAAAAAGAAAGATTTGTTGATGAACTGCTTCCAAGGGACGTAGTTACCAAGGCAATCCGTAAACAGATGGTTGAAGAGGGGACAGACCATGTATGGCTCTCTCTTAAGCCGATACCAAGAGAAAAGATTCTGAAGCATTTTCCCAATATCTATCAGCGGTGTCTGGAAGAAGGGTATGATGTGCTGAAGGAATGTATACCCGTGGTGCCGGCACAGCATTATTTTATGGGAGGAATTTGGGTGGATTCAGACAGCCGGACCTCCATGGAACGTTTGTATGCAGTGGGGGAGACAAGCTGCAACGGCGTTCACGGCGCGAATCGTCTGGCAAGTAATTCCTTGCTGGAAAGCTTGGTCTTTGCGGGACGGGCGGCGCAGAAGATTATATCGGAAGTAAGAAGCAGTGGTAAGGCAATGTAGTATATACGAAAGGAGAAGGCGGACGATATGAATAAGATTACAATGACGCTTCAGGCAGACCAGCTAATCCTGGAGGCGTTGAAAGAGGATATTTCCAGTGAGGATGTAACTACAAATTCTGTTATGAAAGAGGCAGTGGCAGGAGAAGTGGACCTTATTTGCAAACAGGATGGAATTATAGCAGGACTGGAGGTATTTGAGAGGGTATTTAAACTTTTAGATGCAGAAGTGGAGATAGAATTTTATTGTCAAGATGGAGAGGAAGTCAAGAACGGGCAGCTGATGGGGAAGGTAAAGGGAGATATCAGAGTGCTCTTATCAGGAGAGCGTGTGGCTTTGAATTACCTGCAGCGCATGAGTGGGATTGCAACTTATACACATTCGGTTGCAGAACTTCTTGCAGGAAGCCATACAAAGCTTCTGGACACTAGAAAGACGACGCCCAACATGCGGATCTTTGAAAAATACGCGGTCCGTGTAGGAGGAGGATACAATCATAGGTATAATCTGTCAGACGGAGTGCTTCTTAAGGACAACCATATCGGCGCAGCCGGAAGTGTCACGAAAGCGGTACAGATGGCAAAGGAGTATGCGCCTTTTGTAAGAAAGATAGAGGTAGAGGTTGAGAATCTTGACATGGTAAAAGAGGCGGTAGAGGCCGGAGCCGATATCATCATGCTTGATAATATGTCCACAGAAGAGATGCAGGAAGCAATTCGCATCATAGATGGACGTGCCCAGACGGAGTGCTCGGGTAACGTGACAAAGGAGAATATTGGACGGCTGGTCTGTCTGGGAGTGGATTACATTTCCAGCGGAGCATTGACCCATTCTGCCCCCATACTGGATATTTCTCTGAAAAATCTTCATGCGTTGGCATGATTTCGATGAGAAATACCGTATTTTAAAGAAGGGGGAGCAATATGACTGGTCCGGATAGGAGAGAGGATATCATACAGCAGGTTCAAAAGAGTGCAGTTCCGTTGTCAGGCTCGAAACTTGCATCCATTTATCATATAAGCAGGCAGGTAATTGTGCAGGATATTGCGCTGCTTCGTGCCGAGGGCTATGATATTATATCCACGAATAGAGGATATATCTTGAATGCAGTGAAGTTTGCC
Organism: Lachnospiraceae bacterium; assembly: GCA_011960625.1. Taxonomy (GTDB): domain Bacteria; phylum Bacillota; class Clostridia; order Lachnospirales; family Lachnospiraceae; genus Sporofaciens. The sequence continues at coordinate 14,184 of BLMJ01000083.1, forward strand.
AGCAGAGTGTTCAAAGTACAGCATACGGATGAGCAGCTTAACGAGGAACTGTGTTCGATTGTAGATCTCGGGGGGACGGTCAAGAACGTGATGGTCAACCATAGAGTATATGGGCATATCGAGGCGGAACTGAATATTGATTCCCGCAGGAAGGTTGCTGAATTTATGGAAGACATCCAAAGCGGGAAATCCCGCCCTCTTAAAAATATCACATCCAATTACCATTATCACAAAATTATTGCAGATAAAGAAGAGACCTTGGATATGATAGAAGAAATGCTGAGAGATAAGGAATTTTTGGTAGAGGTAAGATAATATAGTTTTAGTGGAAGAAGGGAGGAAAAAACATGACAGAACATAAGATTATTACCATTGGCCGCCAATTTGGAAGCGGAGGACATGAGATCGGCAACATGCTTGCAACCAGGCTTGATATTCCGTTGTACGACAATAATCTGGTTAGGATGGCCGCACAGAAGTTGGATATTAGAGAGGAGACGGCGCGGGCGGTTGATGAGACGACACTGAATAGTTTTCTGACAGGTTACGTGATTGCTCCGATGGAGTATCGGGATTCTATCCGGTCAGAAGAGTACACTAAGCCGTTGAATGAACAAGTATATGGTTTACAGACACAGATTATCCAAAAGCTTTCACAGAGAGGACCGTGTGTAATCGTGGGACGGTGCGCTGGTTATCTTCTGAAGGAGCAGACGAATTGCATAGACGTATTCATCTGCGCGGATACAGACGATAGAGTGAAGCGGATTGCAAACAGGTATGATTTGTCTGAGAAAAAGGCCGCAGATAAGATTAAGAGAATAGACCGTGAGCGGAAATATTACTATGAATGTCACACGGGGCTTGAGTGGGGCAGCGCATTATCCCACCAGATTTTGCTGAATGTGAGCAGGCTTGGAATGGAAGGAGCCGTCAATGTGCTCGAGATGATGTATCGGGGAGATTGAATGTAAATGATAATAGATATTCTTGCGGATACCAGTACGGATTGTCTAAAGATGCTGCCGTATTTGTTCGCAGCATTTTTGCTGCTTGAGGCGTTAGAACAGTATTCTAACACATTTACGGAGAAAGTACTTTCGAAAGTGGGGAAAGCAGGACCAATGGTGGGCGCTTTGCTTGGCTGCGTTCCCCAGTGTGGTTTTTCAATTATGGCGGCAAATCTTTATGCTGGGGGAGTCATCTCAGTAGGGACGCTTCTTTCCGTCTTTATTGCGACTTCTGATGAAGCAATTTTGATTATGCTGGGAAATCCAGGCGCACTCGCAGATATTGGTTTTTTGGTGGCTGTGAAGGTTGCGGTTGCCGTATTTTCTGGATATCTGGTTGATCTGCTGCTGGCTGATAAACTCTCAGTACCAAAAGAGAGCGGGAAGCTGTGCAGGCAGTGGGCAGACCAGAAGGAAGAAAAAGGGGTGATAAAGGCGGCGTGGGAGCACACGGCAAGGATATTTGTATATCTGTTTGTATTTACCGGCGTGTTGAATCTCTGTGTGGAGATATTTGGAGTGGGGCGTTTATCGGCCTTTCTTTTGGGGGATTCTATATTTCAGCCTGTGATTGCCGCTATGATTGGGTTGATACCCAATTGTGCGGCATCGGTAATTTTGACTCAGCTTTATCTTGGCGGGGCCGTCTCTTTTGCCTCTGTGATTGCAGGATTATGTACAGGAGCAGGAATTGGCCTGGTTGTGTTGTGCAAGGTCAATCAAGATAGACAGGAATCCGTAAGGGTAATTGGGATTTTGTTTGTGATTGGTGTGACGGCAGGGTTGTTTCTTGAGCTTCTTATGTGAAATGTGTACGAAAACGGCTTGAAAACACGATTCTCATTGCATTTCTGGAAGAATGTGTTATAATATTCACGACTCGGTGACGAGGCTTAGGAGAAATTAGGAGGAAATAAAATGGCTACAAGAAGTGCAATATCTGAAACTAAGAAAACAAAAACTGCTAAGGAGGCAGTCCAGGTGATTCCAGTTACAGTCAGTCAGGAGGAGACTGTTAAGCCTGAAGCAGAGAAAGCAGAACCAGCAGAGAAGCCAGTGAAAGCTGCAGCTAAGCCGGTTGAGGCTGTTGCAGAAAAGAAAGAAGAGAAAAAATCGCCTGAGAAGAAGACACCTGAGAAGAAGACATCTACAAGAGCGACAGCAAAGAAAGAGACAACGACGAAGAGAACGGCAGCGGCGAAAAAAGAGACAGCGCCGAAGAAGGAGACTGCAGCAAAGAAAGCGGCGGCAAAGAAAGAGACAACAAAAAAAGAGACGACAGCAAAGAGAACGACTTCTAAGAAAGAGATTAAAATCAACGCTATTGTTGAGCATTATGGAAAGCAGATTGGCGAACAGGACATCATCGCCAATGTCAAGAAGGCATGGACGAATGCCGGCAGAGTTGAGAAGGATATCAAGTCGATAGAATTATATATTAAACCTGAGGAAAATGCCGTATACTATGTTATAAATGAGACGGAGACAGGGGCAGTTGCGTTGTACGAATAGGGATGAAGAAAAGACTGTTGCATGGGGGTGCGGCAGTTTTTTTGGATATGGAGATAAATACTCACAGGTTTGTCAAAGGAGACGAAGGATATGTATCAAGCATGGACGATGGGAATAGATTTACCTGGAATATCTGATGGGCAGATAAATATGGTTCTGTCAAGAATCACGCAGATGGCAATGGTGATACAGATTGTGACACTCATTATCGGAGTTTTGGTCTGCTGTTTAGGATTGAAGCTGGTTAGGGTACTGTCTGTATTAGCGGGAATCGTGATAGGAAGTGGAATTGGTACAGGAGTTGTTCTCGGACTTGGATTTTCTGGCACCATGATACCGGTTATGATACTTGTCTGTACGATTGTTACGGCTGTGCTGTGCGGCGGAGTGCGAAAACTGGGCATCTTTTTTGTGGTATTACTGCAAATAATAGGTGTTGCCGCTGCATTATTTTTACCAGGCATAAGAGACTTGACACAGGTGTTTTTGGTGTTCGGAATCGGTGCGGCGGCGCTTTTATTGGCAGTGCTGGCTGTAATTAAGCCAGAGCCGGTGGTAGTCGTAGTTACAGGAATATCGGGAGGTTTGTCGGTGGGAAACGCGGCGGCAGCCTTACTTGGAATCGGTGGAAATATTTGGACAGGATACGGGATTGGCGCAGCGGCAGCGTTAATTGGAATCTGGGTTCAGTTTATGATGCAGTCCCGTAAAATTGGAAAGAACGAAAAAGTATATGCGGAACGGATGAAGGGTCAGGTTTCTAGAGAGTCAGAGGTGGAGAAGGCCAGGAAGATTCTTGAAGACGAGGAAGAGGAAGAAGAAATAAGTCCAAAGAAAGGCAAAACAGTTCGTGGCAGTGATATGTCAGAGGAAGAAGACGAAGACGATGATATCACGATTATCAGTGAAGAATTGTAGTAGGCGATATCACAGTGTCACAAAGAAAAAGAACTGTATCAAAGGAGAAGGGAATTTCAACCATACATGTTCAGTCAGGTTGTATTTTAGTGAAGATGTGATATAATAGTAAATATCTTGGATGCAGAGAAATAGGAATGAAGGAGGCCTTAGTGTATGAAGATTGATATGCATTGTCATGTGAAAGAGGGCTCTATCGACAGTAAAGTAGGTCTGGATGAATATATCACAAAACTGAAAGAACACGGGTTTGAAGGAATGTTGATTACAGACCATGATACTTACAAAGGATACCGCCATTGGAAATATCATATGAAGGGAAAGGTTCACGAGGATTTTGTCGTATTAAAGGGGATTGAATATGATACCTGCGATGCAGGGCATATTATCTGCATTATGCCGGAAGGTGTCAAGATGCGATTGTTAGAATTGAGAGGATTGCCAGTAAGTGCACTGATTGATTTTGTTCATCGACACGGCGGTATTCTAGGTCCGGCACACCCCTGCGGAGAGAAGTACTTAAGTTTTACGAATACGAAGAAATTCTACAAATCCCCAGAGATTATCAAGCGATTTGATTTTATCGAGGCATTTAATGCGTGTGAGCCGGAAGAATCCAATAGGGAGGCAATGAAGCTTACGCTGAAGTACAAGAAGCCGGGGATTGGCGGCAGCGACTCCCATAAGTTGGACTGTGTTTCCCTGGCATATACAGAGCTGCCGGAGAGGATTACCTGTGAGACAGAGCTGATTTCACTGATTCGTCGGAAGGTGCCGATTGGAGTCGGAGGCACCATCTATGGGAAGACCACAAAGGATAAGATTGGAAAGGTCAACAAACTTTTGGTATATTCCTTCTGGTTTTACAATAAAGGCGGAGAGCTTCTAAAGCGCCATAAGCGAAAGGTGAAAGGGGAGATTGAGAATCCCGTTGATCCTATTGATCCCATTGAGATTCCTTATCTAAAAATGCAGGGGAAGGTCTTATAAATCAAAACTTATAAATCCAAAAGCCATCAAGAATTTCACAATCCCTGATGGCTTTTTAATTTTCTGTAATCAGATAAAGGAATGTGACAGAATCAGAAACACTGTCCAATGTGGTAGACAACCACGCTCATCCCCCATGCGGCCAATATCTGAAAGATAAGAACCCCAAAGGTCTGCTTCCAGCTTTTCAATTCCCTGTGGATGGTGGCAATCGTCGCGGTACAGGGAACATACAGCAGACAGAATACCATCAGGGCATAGGCGTTTGCAGCGCCAAAACCAAGAGAACCCAATGTGGCAACCATGGCGTCCATGCCGCCTGAGGTAGTGATATTCTGGATACCGAACAATACGCTGCAGCTAGATACAACTACTTCCTTTGCAGCAATGCCGGCAATCAGGGCAACAATAATCTGCCAGTAACCAAGCCCTGCAGGTCGAAACAGCGGGACGATGGCTTTTCCGGCCAGGGAGCCGAAACTTTGGGAAATATCCGTCACATATCCGTGTGGACCGAAATTCAGAAGCACCCACATGATTACAGATGCCACGAAGATTACGGTTCCGGCTTTGGTCAGGTAATCTTTAATTTTCTCCCACACATAGATAAAAATCGTTCGGGCGTTTGGTGACTTGTATTCCGGCAGCTCGATTAGAAGAGCATGCTCCGCCTTGCTCCCGTCAAGCTTGGACAGTATGTATGCGGTCGTAATAGCAACCACGATTCCAAGAAGATACATGGAGTAGCAGACAAGCATAGCGTATTTCCCAAAAAACATTGAGGAAAACAGGACGTAGATGGGAAGCCTTGCACTGCAGGACATAAAGGGGGTGACCAGTATAGTCTTAAACCGATCTTTGGGGTGTTCCAGCGCTCGGGACGCCATAATTGCCGGAACAGAGCATCCAAATCCCAGAAGCAGGGGAAGGAAAGCCCGACCGGAAAGTCCAAGACAGCTCATGATGTCATCCATCACAAAGGCGACCCTTGCCATATATCCGCTGTCCTCCAGAAAGGCAAGCGCCAAAAAGAGGATGAAGATATTAGGCAGGAAGGTCAGAATCCCGCCAACACCGGAAATGATTCCGTCGATAATCAATGACTGAAGCATGGGGCTTACATGGAGGGCATTAAGCCCGCTGCCGGTAAGACCGGAAATCTGCTCCAGAGCAATCTCGAAATAGCCCTTCAGCCAATCTCCGATCGTAAATGTCAGGAAGAAAACCAGCGCCATAATTCCCAGAAAGATAGGAAGTCCCAACCAACGATGTGTAAGCAGCCGGTCTATCCTGTCTGTAGCTTCCTCCTTTGCAGACTTATTTACCAGAATCTCTTCGATGACCTCTTCGATAAAATCATATTTTTGGTTGATGATATCTTTCTCATAACTGCGGTCAATCACATCATCTAAATCCAACGGATGATGCTTCGTCACCTGCTGGTCTATCTCCAAAAGCTTGATGGCATGCCATCTTGGATTTTGGACATTGGGGTATTTTTCCTTGAGCTGCCCCATGATGACGTCAATCTTGTCTTCAATCTCGTCTTCATACACCATGGCGTATTCTTCATGGTGATTGTGCATATGTGAGGAAGATTTTCCCATATGGTGGTGAATAAATGGTCCTTGCTTTGCATATTGACTGTGGTGGGCGACGGCATGCATGAGAATGGAAAGCCCTGTCTTCTTGCGTGCAGATACTGGAATGGCAGGAACGCCAAGCATTTCCGGAAGGCGGTGAAGGTCAATCTCCATGCCCCGTTCTTCTACAATATCCATCATATTCAACGCAAGTACCACTGGCTTGCCAAGTTCAATAAGCTGCAGCGTCAGGTACAGGTTGCGCTCTAAGCAGGAGGCGTCGATAACATCCACGATGACATCCACCTCGTCGCTCATGATACATTCCCGTGAGACAGTTTCTTCCATTGTATAGGAAGACAGGCTGTAGATGCCGGGCAGATCAATCAGCTTGAATACTTGACCTTCATAGACGGTCTTTCCTTCCTTTTTTTCTACCGTGACGCCAGGCCAGTTAGCGACCTTTAGGTTAGCGCCCGTAAAGGCGTTGAAAAGCGTGGTCTTTCCACAATTAGGATTACCGATAAATCCAACGTTGATAGTCTCGCTCATGAGTGTTTCACCTCCGTAACTGTAATGTGATCTGCAATCCGTCTGCCAAGGGCAAAACGGGTGCCGCGGAATTTTGCTGTGAGGGATCCCTTTTTATCGTTGTTTAGTATGGTGATTAGGGACCCTTCTGTAAGCCCCAACGCTTCCAGACGGCGTTCCAGTTTAAGCTCGATATCGATAGACTCTACACGGTAAGTTAGGCTGTTCTTTCCTTGCTTGAGTGTCATATGCATTTCCCCTTGTAAATGTTATTGATTCTTATTATCTATTACAATATCTATCATAACACCATTTGACGAAGAAGGCAATGTGAAGTATACTGTTGTTTGAGAAAGAAGAGAATAATGAGACTACCGGAGGAAGAAGATGCAGATATACTATTTTATTTTATACTTTTTTATATATGGGTTTGTGGGATGGTGTACAGAGGTGGCATATGCGACGGTAAAGCAGAAGAAATTCGTGAATCGCGGATTTCTAAACGGGCCGATTTGCCCGGTGTACGGGGTAGGCATTGGCATGGTGGTCATGCTGTTAGAGCCGATGAACGGTACGATTGTGTCCCTGTATGTGGTGTCTACGGTGCTGGTGACGACAATCGAGGGTGTGACAGGATATATGATGGATAAGCTGTTCCATCATAAATGGTGGGATTACTCCAACCAACCGCTGAATATTGGCGGATATGTCTGCCTGTTGTTCTCCCTTGCGTGGGGAGTTGCCTGTGTGCTGATTGTGCGGGTGATTCATCCCTTTGTCTATAAAGTGACGGTTATGATTCCGGTTACAGTAGGCGCATTGCTTGCGGCAGTGCTTGGTATTGCACTTTTAGCGGATTTGTATGTGACAACAGCCGAGATTCTCAAATTAAATAAAAAGCTGGATGCCATGGAGAAGATTTCAGCGGAGCTTCGGGAACTGTCTGATATGATTGGAGTTAATATCCATGAGAGTGTTATGGAGACTATGGAATTTTCGGAAGAAACGAAGAAACAGTTGGATTCTGCAGTTTCGGAGCTTCGGGAGAAGCTGGATACCGTGGCTGAGGAACACAAAGATCATCTTGAAGAGAGAATCGACCGAGTAGAGGAGAAGATTGAGTCAAAGCTGTATCCGGAGGAACAGAAGGCAATTCTGGCGGAGCTGCGCAATAAGTATACGGAGCTTAAGGGAAAGTATGCGGAGCTTGCAGGGCGAAGCACACTTGTAACCAGACGTTTAATCGATGCTTTCCCTAAAATGGAGTCCCGACTTCACAAAGAGATATTTAACGAAATGAGAAGCCGCATCTGGCGGAGATAGGGTGTTTCAGGCATATTTTTGGATAATGAGAATCCTTGTCAGAGAATGATATCTGTGGTAGAATACCACGTATGGAAAATTCTAATGATAGAAGAACAGGAGGGTGTCAAAATGGGAATGACAATGACGCAGAAGATCTTAGCTGCCCATGCAGGTCTTAGTTCTGTTGCGGCAGGACAGTTGATTGAAGCGAAGCTTGATGTAGTTATGGCAAATGATATTACGGGTCCGATGGCGCTGCCAATCTTTAGGGAGATGGCAGACAAGGTATTTGATAAGGATAAGGTGGTTCTGGTCCCGGATCATTTTACACCAAATAAAGATATCAAATCAGCGGAGAACTCTAAGTCAATCCGTGAGTTTGCAAGGGAGCAGGGGCTTACCTGGTATTTTGAGCAGGGAAAGTCTGGTGTGGAGCATGCAATCCTTCCTGAAGCGGGAGTGGTGGTAGGCGGCGAGTGTATCATCGGAGCCGACTCCCATACCTGTACATATGGAGCGTTGGGAGCATTTTCAACAGGCGTGGGCACGACGGATATTGCAACAGGAATGGCCACAGGGGAATTGTGGTTTAAGGTTCCTAGCGCCATTAAGTTCGTATTGACAGGAAAGCCGGGGGCTTATGTCAGCGGGAAAGATATTATCATACATATCATTGGCAAGATTGGCGTGGATGGTGCATTGTACAAATCTATGGAGTTTACAGGCGAGGGCGTCAAGATGCTTTCCATGGACGACCGTTTCACCATGGCTAATATGGCAATTGAGGCGGGCGCTAAGAATGGGATTTTCCCTGTGGATGAGCAGGCCCAGGCATATATGAAGGAACACTCTAAGAAGGAATATAAGATTTACGAGGCTGACGCTGACGCCGAGTATGATGAAGTGGTTGAGATTGATTTGTCTAAAGTCCGTCCAACGGTTGCATTTCCGCATCTTCCGGGAAATGCAAAGACAATTGACGAGATTGAAGCCATGGATCCAATCAAGATCAATCAGGTTGTCATCGGCTCTTGTACTAACGGGCGTATGGAGGATATGCGTAAGGCGGCGGCAATCCTTAAGGGACAGACTGTGCATCAGGATGTGCGTGTAATGGTCATTCCGGCAACCCAGAAGATTTATAAGCAGTGTATTGCAGAGGGGCTTTTGGACATCTTTGTGGATGCAGGCTGTGCCGTGAATACGCCAAGCTGCGGGCCTTGTATGGGCGGACATATGGGAGTTATGGCGGCAGGAGAGAAGTGTGTATCCACGACGAACCGGAATTTTGTGGGTCGTATGGGACATGTGGACTCCCTAATCTATCTTGCGTCGCCAGAGGTTGCGGCGGCAAGCGCGATTGCAGGATACATTGCAAATCCGGAGAAAGTAGGTGGCAGATAATGAGAGCGACAGGACATGTATTTAAATATGGAGATAATGTGGATACAGATGTAATCATTCCGGCAAGATATCTTAATTCCTTTGATGCCAAGGAGTTGGCCAGCCATGCAATGGCAGATATTGACCCAGAGTTTGTGAATAAAGTAAAGCCGGGGGACATGATTGTGGCGGACAAGAATTTCGGCTGCGGCTCATCCAGGGAGCATGCGCCGCTGTGCCTTAAGACGGCAGGAGTAAGCTGCGTGATAGCGGAGACGTTCGCCCGTATATTCTATCGGAATGCAATCAATATCGGGCTGCCGATTATTGAATGTCCGGAGGCTGCCAGAGGAATTGAGGCAGGCGACGAGGTTGAGGTGGATTTTGACAGCGGCAAGATTTATAACCGTACGAAAGGGACCGAGTTTCAGGGACAGCCCTTTCCAGAATTTATGCAGAAGTTGATTGCGGCAGGCGGGCTTGTGAAGTATACTAACAGTAAGCGCTAGGAGAAGACGATGATGCTGTGTTATAAAAGTACAAGAAATTCAGAATTAAGAGTCAGTTCGTCGCAGGCAATCCTAAAGGGACTGTCATCGGACGGCGGGCTGTTTGTGCCAGAGAAGCTTCCGGTTCTGGAGGTGTCCATGGATGCATTAAAAGGCATGACATACCAGGAGACGGCGTATGCTGTAATGAAGCAGTTCCTGACGGATTTTACGGAAGAGGAATTGAAAGCTTGTATTAATAAAGCGTATGACGAGAAATTCGATACAGAGGATATTGCGCCTCTTGCGAAGGTTGGAGGCACCTATTTCCTGGAGCTGTTCCATGGAGCCACCATTGCATTTAAGGATATGGCGCTGTCAATTCTTCCGCATCTCATGATTACCGCTGCAAAGAAGAATCATGTGGAGAATGAGATCGTAATCCTGACGGCGACTTCTGGGGATACGGGGAAGGCGGCGCTGGCAGGCTTTGCAGATGTGGAAGGAACCCGCATTATCGTGTTCTACCCTAAGAACGGCGTAAGCAGGGTACAAGAGCTGCAGATGACTACCCAGAAGGGAAGCAATGTAGATGTGGTTGCCATCCATGGGAATTTTGACGACGCTCAGAGCAAAGTGAAGGCCATATTCGAAGATCAGGAGCTTGCAAAGGAGCTGAAAGAAAAGGGATATCAATTTTCATCAGCAAATTCCATCAATATCGGCCGTCTTGTCCCGCAGGTGGCTTACTATGTCTATGCTTATGGGAAACTGCTGGCCAACGATGAGATTGGTGACGGGGAAGAGGTCAATGTGGTGGTTCCCACAGGGAATTTTGGGAATATTCTTGCTGCCTATTATGCAAAGCAGATGGGGGTTCCGATTGGAAAGTTAATCTGCGCTTCCAATGAGAACAAGGTGTTGTTTGACTTCTTTGAGACAGGTACTTATGACCGAAACCGTGAGTTTGTGCTTACCTCATCTCCGTCTATGGATATTCTGGTTTCCAGCAATCTTGAGCGTCTGATTTACCTGATCACAGGGGAAGATTCCGATAAGACGAAGGAATTGATGGCCGGGCTGAAAGGAAAGGGAAGCTATTCTATCACAAATGAGATGGCGGAGAAACTTAAGGATTTCCATGCAGGGTATGCCACAGAGGAAGATACTACGGACTGTATCAGGCGCATCTATCAGGAGACAGGGTATGTGATAGATACCCATACGTCGGTTGCAGCTTATGTCTGTGAGCAGTATCGAGGTAAGAGCGGTGATTCCAGAAAATGTCTGGTGGCATCGACGGCCAGTCCGTACAAATTTGCAAAGAGCGTTATGATGGCAATCGATGGCAAATATGAGGCATCAGACGATCTTGAGCTTCTTGATGAGCTTCATAGAGTGTCAGGGGTTGACATGCCTCAGGCGATTCAAGATATTTTGGATGCGAAGGTAATACATACCTTGGAATGTGATACAGACAAAATGCAGGAAACGGTCAAAGCATTATTAAAGCATTAATTTTTCATATTTATTCTGTGAGAAGAAAAAGAAATTAGTTGTAATTATTATTGAAAAACGTGGAATAATAGAGTATAATAGGTTCTAGGAAACCTGGGGTGCTCGATAATCTTGTAATTTTGAACCTACAAAACTTTAAACGGGACTCCTACATCTCCGTAATATGCCAGGCCTCCAAGTTATGCAGTGGAAGGCAGAAAAGCGGATGCGGACACCCACCTAGCATCAGAGGCTAGGAGTCAAAATACAGGAACCGGCATTTTGGGGGAGCTACAAATGACAAAAGACAGTCTTTATGACTGTCTTTTTAATATGCAGATAGAAGAATAACATAGTATTATTTCTGGTGTATTTCTGGTGCAAAATAATGTTAGAAAGTTTGAGGCAGTTGTAATATAATAGAATTTAACAAACGAAAAGCAGGAGGAAGAAACGTATGGTACGAAAATATGTATATGGAGAGCCATTTGAGACAGATGCAGTGGTGCAGAAGATAGAGACAGAGCAGGGGATGGAGTTGGAAGTCGGACGAGTATCTTTGGAGAAGGGCTTTACATTTTCTTATCAGATGGCGGACGAGGATATTGTCTATGGTCTGGGTGAGTCGAACCGAGGCCTGAATAAACGGGGCTACTGTTATATCAGTAATTGTACGGATGATCCCAATCATACGGAGGATAAGCGTTCCTTGTATGGAGCGCATAATTTTATAGTGATATCCGGGAAGAAGAATTTTGGATTATTTTTTGATTATCCAGCCAAGATTACATTTGACATCGGATATACAAGGTCAGAGCTTTTGGAGGTGAGTTCTGAGACGGCAGATCTGTACCTGTATGTGATTGGGGGAGAGTCGGCATATGACATTGTGAAGCAGTTCCGCAAGCTGATTGGCAGAAGCTATATTCCGCCGAAATTTGCATTTGGGTTTGGACAGAGCCGCTGGGGATATAAGACGAAAGAAGATTTCCAGAAAGTCGCGGAAGGATACCGCAAGAATGATATTCCCATTGACATGATTTACATGGATATTGATTATATGCAGGACTATAAGGATTTTACTGTAAATGAAGAGAATTTTCCGGATTTCACCGCATTTGTCCGGGAAATGAGGCAGCAGGGAATCCATCTGATTCCGATCATCGACGCCGGTGTAAAGGTGGAGAAAGGGTATTCTGTGTACGAGGAAGGCGTGGAAAAGGGATATTTCTGCAAGAGGGAGAATGGCAGTGAATTTGTGGCGGCGGTATGGCCTGGCGACACGCATTTTCCCGATGTATTGAATAAGGAGGCAAGGAAATGGTTTGGGGGCAAATATGATTTCCTAATTGCTCAGGGAATCGAGGGATTTTGGAATGATATGAATGAACCGGCGATTTTCTATTCACGCGAGGGTATGGACGAGCTGCTTGCAACCCTTCAAAAGTATACCAAAGAGGAGGTAGACAGGATTCCGCTTGAAGAGTTAGAAAAGGTCACGGGGCTTGCCAATTCACCGAAGGATTATCGGAGCTTCTACCACTGTGTGGACGGGAAGCGGATACGTCACGATAAGGTGCATAACCTTTATGGCTATAATATGACGAGAGCGGCAGGGGAAGCTTTCGATGAGCTTGTACCGAATAAACGGCTGCTGCTGTTCTCACGCTCTTCTTATATAGGAATGCATCGTTATGGCGGAATCTGGACGGGGGATAACAAGTCTTGGTGGTCGCACCTGCTTTTGAATCTGAAAATGATGCCCTCTCTGAATATGTGCGGCTTTTTGTATACGGGAGCGGATTTAGGAGGCTTTGGCGCGGATGCGACCCGGGATCTGGTACTGCGCTGGATGGCTTTGGGCGTATTTACTCCGCTCATGCGTAATCATGCGGCTCTTGGAACAAGGGAGCAGGAGGCCTATCAGTTTGAGAAAGTGGAGGATTTCCGCGGTATCATTGAGACTCGATATCGTCTCCTGCCCTATCTCTACAGTGAGTATATGAAGGCCGCGTTAAGGGATGACATGTATTTCAAGCCGCTGGCATTTGTGTATCCAGAGGATTCCTTTGCGGCAGATGTGGAGGATCAGGTAATGCTGGGAAATGAGGTGATGATTGCACCTGTATATACTCAGAATGCGAAGGGACGATACGTCTATCTGCCGGAGCGTATGATGTTGGTGAAGTTTTCTAAGAATGGAGAGTATACGAAGCAGGTTCTTGAGCGGGGACATCATTTTGTGGAAGTGGCTCTTGACGAGGTGCCGATGTTTATCCGAGAGGGAAGCTGTATTCCGCTGGTGAAAGCGGCGAGATGTGTGGAAGAGCTGGATACGACGCGTCCGGAGATGATAGGTTTCGAAGGCGCGGAATATATGCTTTATGAGGATGATGGAATTACGAAGGAGTATGAGAAGGAAGAACATTATCGGAAATTAAAAAAATAGAATCCTAACAAGATCTTAAGAGGGATTTCAGAAATATCAGACAAATTACCGCAAAATCCTACATTTGTTTTAATATTATTGATTGTTCTGATAAAAAAGGATAGAATAACTGTAGATGAAATGGAAGGCTGTGAGGCCGCAAATAGTTTACAGGAGGTTTATGTATGAGATTGGATGGAAAGGTAGTATTGGTTACAGCGTCAACAAGGGGAATCGGGCTTGCAACGGTGAAAGCATGTGCAAAAGAAGGCGCGAAGGTTTACATGGCAGCGAGAAATTTAGAGCTTGCGAAGACAGTTGCGGACGAGCTGAATGCTGAGGGCGGCAATGTAAAATATGTTTATAATGATGCGACGAAGGAAGAGACCTTCTCTACGATGATTGAGGAAGTAGTAGAAAAAGAAGGGCGTATCGATGTACTGGTGAATAACTTCGGCACTTCGAATCCGAGAGAAGACTTAGACTTAGCGAACACCAGTGTGGATGTGTTTATCAATACTGTGAATGTGAACTTGAAGAGTGTATTTATTGCATCACAGGCGGCGGTTAAGCACATGGCAAAGACAGGCGGCGGAAGTATTATTAATATCTCTTCGGTAGGCGGACAGACACCGGATATTTCTCAGATTGCTTATGGAACGACTAAGGCTGCAATCAATTATATGACGAAGCTTGCGGCGGTACACGAGGCACGTCACAATATCCGCTGTAATGCGGTGCTGCCGGGGATGACGGCGACGGACGCTGTTCAGAACAATTTGTCGGATAATTTTAGAGAGTTGTTCTTGAAGCATACTCCGATTCGCAGAATGGGTCTGCCGGAAGAGATTGCGGCGGCAGTGGTATATTTTGCAAGTGACGACGCAGCGTTTACAACCGGACAGATTATGACGGTTTCAGGTGGATTTGGACTTGCGACACCAGTGTTTGGTGATTTGGTGGAGAGTACTGAGCGTAGATAAGATATGACGACAACTTTTTTAAGGATTAAAAATCGCAGAGTATTATACTCTGCGATTTTCTTTTAAACAGCACATCTATTATAACTATCCAAAATGAATAAATCAATACTTTATTTGATTTTGTTAGAATTTGGTGAATTTTAACGAAAGTAAATGAATAGATAAATCAAATAATTTTGTTATAAATTCTAAAAATATCTATATTTGTTCTATGAAATCTATTATTTTCCTAAAGAATGAACCTAAAAATTTTCGCAGAGTATAATACTCAACGAAAGAGGGGATTAGAATCTGGTATTTATTGACTTGCAAAAAGCAAGAAGAGCAAAAAATATTGACAATATGCAGAGAAAAATTGTCTGAAAAGATATGCAGAGACATTTTTATATTAACCTATGACAGACTAAGGAAATATCAGGGAGTCTGGCATTTGGAGCAGCACCCTATGTTTCCGGGACAGATATTTTTAGAAGGTGAAGAGGAAAAAGGACTGCAAGAGGAGCTGGAGAAGGTTCGTGGGCGTATAGGCTGCGGGAAACATCTAGTTGAAGTGAGCCAAGAGGAAGAGGACTTCTTAAGAAAGCTGTGCGGGAAAGATCATCATTTGGAGATGTCCAGAGGAATTATTTTCCATGGGAATACAAGGGTAACGGAAGGTCCGCTGAAAGGTATGGAGAAGCGGATCTGCAGGATTGACCGGCATAAACGGTTGGCGAGAGTGGAGATTGCGAAAAAGGCGGGGGCGTCTGAGCAGAATGAGGGCGGTATGGCGGGGTGTTGCTATATTTCTGCAGGATTGGAGATAACGGAGAAGAGCTAATGCAGACACTACACTAGTAAGGCTTGCAAATAATTGTAGAAATAATATGGGAGCAGTAATAAAATGCACGATTTTAAGAATGATACTAGATTCGCAAATATTCAGCCCTTTAAGGAAAAAGTATGGCTTTCATCACCCACTATGCATGGCGAGGAATTGAGATATATGCAGGAAGCCTATGAAACGAACTGGATGAGTACAGTAGGTGCGAATATCAATGAAATAGAAAAAATGATGGCTGAAAAAGTCGGTATGTGTCATGCAGTCGCATTGAGTTCCGGTACGGCGGCGCTCCATCTTGCTGTGAAATTAGCTGCAGAGCGTTTATATAACAGCTCTACCGGAATAAATACCCCTTTTGGAATGGGATGCGGCGGCGCATTATATGGAAAGCGTGTTTTTTGTTCGGATTTGACTTTTGACGCCACAGTTAATCCTGTACTTTATGAAGGCGGGGAACCAGTGTTTATAGATTCCGAATATGAGACCTGGAACATGGACCCAGAGGCATTAGAAAAAGCATTTCATATATACCCGGATGTAAAATTAGTGGTTTTTGCACATTTATATGGCGTTCCAGGGAAAGTTAAAGAATTGGCAGAAATCTGTAAGAGATATGGAGCGCTCATGGTGGAAGATGCAGCGGAGAGCCTGGGAGCTACGTATAAAGAAGCTCAGACCGGAAGCTTTGGCGACTTTAATGCAGTTAGCTTCAATGGAAACAAGATTATCACTGGAAGTTCGGGAGGAATGTTTTTTACTAACAGTCTGGAAGATGCAAATAAATGCCGGAAATGGTCTACCCAGAGTCGGGAAGCCGCACCATGGTATCAGCATGAGGAAATCGGTTACAACTATCGAATGAGTAATGTAATCGCAGGGGTCGTTCGGGGACAGATAGGGTATCTGGAGGAGCATATCCAACAGAAGAAGAAAATTTATGAGCGATACCAAAAAGGATTTGCAGACCTTCCGGTAAGCCTGAATCCTTTTGATAAAGAAAACAGCGAGCCTAATTACTGGCTGACTGCGCTGCTTATAGATGAAGAGGCTATGGCATCTCAGGTAAGAGGCGAGCGGGAGGTATTGTGGAAGACACAGCCAGGCAGATCTACGCCTACAGAAATCTTGGAAGCGTTAGAAGATTTTCATGCAGAAGGAAGACCCATATGGAAACCAATGCATATGCAGCCGATTTATCGGAATCATACGTTTATTACAGCGGGCGGTTTTAGAAGAGGGAGCAGTAATGCGTATATACCAAAGGAACCGCAGAGGGAGGTTGGCAGAGATATCTTTCGGCGGGGGCTGTGCCTGCCAAGCGATATTAAAATGGATGCAGAGAGGCAGGAGCAGATCATAGAGATCATTCATAGATGCTTTAAATAAAAAATGGGAAAAAAATTAAAAATCAAGGATAAGCGGAAATATCCGCAATATATACATGTACCTTATGGCGTATATGAGAAATACATAAAGCGGCCTATGGATGTAATATTGTCTATGGCGGCGCTTGCCGCACTGTCTCCGCTTATGGCGGTAATTGCAGTGACGGTACGCATAAAGCTAGGTTCTCCGATTATTTTTATCCAAAAAAGGCCGGGAAAAAATGGAAAAATTTTTAATAATTATAAATTTCGAACTATGACAGAGGAACGTGATGGGAATGGCAATCTTCTGCCGGACGATGTAAGGTTGACTTCCTTTGGCAAAAAACTTCGTGAAACCTCGTTGGACGAACTTCCGGAGCTGTTTAATATCATAAAAGGAGATATGTCGGTTGTAGGTCCAAGACCGCTGATGGTGAAATATCTTCCATTGTATAACAGTGTACAGGCAAGAAGGCATGAGGTACTTCCCGGCTTTACGGGACTGGCTCAAGTTCATGGAAGAAATTCCATTTCCTGGGAGGAAAAATTTGAGTGGGATATTCAATATGTAGATCACATTACTTTTGTAAATGATTGGAAGATTATTTTTGATACAGTGAAAACTGTATGGAAGAAAGATGGGATTCATGCAGAAGGAAGTGTGACAATGCCGGAATTTACAGGCACGTTGGAAAGACAAAAGTGAGGAGTAAAGAATGGACTGGTAAGGATATGAAAAATCTAGTAATAGTCGGAGCAGGGGGATGCGGACGAGAAGTGCTCCAATGGGTAAGAGAGATTAATAATAAAGAACAAAGTTGGAATATTAAAGGGTTTCTCGATGACAATCTTTATGCCCTGGATGGGTTAAACTGTAATGTTCCCATGCTGAGTACTGTGGATTCCTATGAAATACAGAAAGACGATGCATTTATCTGTTGTATAGGGAACAGTAAGATTCGAGAAATGGTGGTTAAGAAACTAAAATCGAAAGGGGCTCATTTTGCTACAATTATCCACCCAAGCGCGGTTGTTGCGGATAGCTGTACATTGGGAGAGGGCTGCATCCTCTATCCATTTTCCCTCATTTCTGACCATGCTGAGATAGGGGACGGCTGTATTATCAATATGTACTCTTCCGTGGCCCATGACTCTAAGGTCGGTGAGTTCTGTACCATCAGCGCTCACTGTGATGTGACAGGGATGTGCAGTCTTGGAGAACGGGTATTTATGGGAACTACTTCTAACATGGTGCCTGGGGCTAAGATTGGAGCGGATGCCTATATATGTGCCGGAAGCACAGTGATGTCAAGAGTGCGGGCCGGAGCAAAGGTAATGGGGATACCGGCTAAGATTATAAAGTTTTAAAGGAGGGGAAGAAATGGAACATTTTTTAGAATTTGTAGCTGAAATTATGGAGGTTGAGCCAGCTATGATTTCCATGGAGACAGAGTATAGGAATTTTGAGAAATGGGATTCGTTTATGATGCTTACGTTAGTGATGGAGCTGGAACAGGAATATGAGGTTTCGATTCCAATGGAAGAGCTTAATCATGTGGAGACTTTGGCGGATGTATACCGAATGACCGTGAAGCATCCGTAAGATTTGGAGAGAATTACAGTGGATAAAAGGAAAGCAGCGCTTCTGTCAAATGTGACGGTTGATATGATCGGACAAAAATTGAGAAATGAGTTTCAAATTTATATTCCGGAAGGCTTCGATACTTGGATACAGGAGATCGTCAATCCTG
Organism: Lachnospiraceae bacterium; assembly: GCA_011960625.1. Lineage (GTDB taxonomy): Bacteria > Bacillota > Clostridia > Lachnospirales > Lachnospiraceae > Sporofaciens. Next base: position 32,753 of record BLMJ01000083.1, read on the forward strand.
ATTCAGGACTTTTTCTCTTTCAGCCGGAAACGGTGTTTGTACTCCTTGATTTTTAATTTTTTTCCCATTTTTTAT
>BLMJ01000084.1 GCA_011960625.1 Lachnospiraceae bacterium
TTGTAGATGTCACTGCATCTGTACTCATAATACGCCTCTCCTTTTCCTAGATACTTTATACCGCCGTCTACCCCAAAAACTTATGCGGCGCCTCTTCATCTTCGGAGAGAAATTCATGACTTCCTATCTTCTATATCATTGAAGCATCCTTCTCTCATCCAGACTATACTGTCGGTTCTGGAATCTCACCAGATCAGCTAATGCAAACTTTATTGCACCAGGTCGCGGACTATACCGCCGGTTGGGAATTACACCCTACCCCGAAGAATCTATTTTTCATGAACTCATTATAGACGATTGCATATATAATTTCAAGAGATTTCTCTCTTGATTTTATCTTCCAAAATAGATATACTGAAACTCACAAATTGTTAATTTTTTAGAAAGGAATTTCTATATATGTGGATAGCAGATAACTGGAAAGATTATGAAATCATAGATTGCAGCAAAGGCGAAAAATTAGAGCGATGGGGCAGCTACCTCCTAATTCGTCCGGACCCTCAAGTCATCTGGGATACCCCTAAGACCGACCGCGGTTGGACGCACAGAAACGGGCATTACCATCGAAGCAAGAAGGGGGGCGGAGAATGGGAATTTTTCCAATTACCCGAGCAATGGCAGATTCATTATCGTAATCTTACCTTCAACCTGAAGCCTTTTAGCTTCAAGCATACCGGTCTTTTTCCTGAGCAGGCCGCTAATTGGGATTGGTTCTCAGATAAGATCCGCAGCGCCAGACGTCAAGTAAAGGTATTGAATCTATTTGCCTATACAGGCGGGGCCACGCTTGCCGCTTTGGATGCCGGCGCTAGTGTAACCCATGTGGATGCTTCGAAGGGTATGGTTGCATGGGCGAAAGAAAACGCCGCCTCATCCGGTCTGTCAGACAAACCCATCCGGTGGCTGGTAGACGACTGTGTAAAGTTTGTAGAACGGGAAATCCGCCGCGGCAATCACTATGATGCCATTATTATGGATCCTCCTTCTTATGGACGCGGCCCGAAAGGGGAGATTTGGAAAATTGAAGATGCCATTCACCCTCTTATCAAGCTGTGCGCAAAGCTTTTATCGGATACTCCTTTGTTCTTTCTCGTTAACTCTTATACCACAGGACTTGCTCCTGCTGTACTTACTTATATGTTAAGTACAGAATTAAGACGGTTCGAGGGGCGGGTAACTTCACAGGAAATCGGTCTTCCTGTCAGCCATACAGGGTTATACCTTCCCTGCGGCGCCTCCGGCAGATGGGAAATATAAAATAAGGGTTGTCGCAAATCAATCAATTTTCGACAACCCAGCCTTTTTCATTCAATCATACTTAAAATTCAATTCCTCTGCCCATGGCATCTTTGAGATAAGTAACTACCTCTTCCAACTTATGGACCATCTCCATCTTCTCTTCCCACTCTTCGCCTTCCATATCCTTATTTACCAGGCATTGTTGGATATGCTTTACCTCTTTAATCAATTCTTCCGTCATTGTCATTCCTCCCTTTTCATTTGAACTTTTTATTGATTATATTGATAAAATTGTCTTACAAGTTGATTTTTAATGTTGGACACCATTTATCGTAAATCTCCCAGACCGCCGGCTCAAAATTATAGAATGGGGCAATATAAATATTGTTTTTAGTATACCATATTTCTGGCTTTTTTGCCGTATCTTTTTTATCTATTGAAATCATTAATTCCGAACAAATTCCGCAGCATATCTACTAAGCGTCTCCCGAACTTCTGCCATCTGTTCTTTTGCTTGTGGATTCGAATAGGGAATACGGTCAATCAGCCGATCTACATAATTATTTTCAAGAATCATGTCCATAGATACTTTAAAATTGATATCAAAAAAATATGCCAGATAAGACAGCCAGTAATCGAGCTTTGTCTTTCTTGTAAGGGCACGTATAGATTCTTTTCTTCGAAATTGCTCTAACACTTCCGGACTCAGAGCTGTTTTCCCTACTTCATCGGATGAGACACCCAACATCGTTTCCATAGTATCTTCTAATTTCACACGGCAGTTATCAAGCTTATCAGCATCCCGGATGATGCGTGAATGTAACAGCGCCCGCTCTTCCTGTACTCCCTCCAGGCGGAAATCACTGTGCTTTGCAATAGCGGTCCGTATTACTCTATCCCAGGTATCCTCCTTTATAAACTCACGAATCTTTCCTTCTTCAAATAATATCTGTACACCAAAGCTGGCATGATCCATCGTATCAGGCTCGAAACTGTCAAATCGTTTCAACTGTTCAAATCTGCCGATATCGTGGAGAAGCCCAATCAACTGTGCAAGTTTCTGGTCTTCTTCTGAAAGACACATTCTCTTTGCAATCTGCCTGCTACATTCTGTGACGCCGTATGTATGTACAATTTTTAAACGAATCTTGTCATCCGTCCTGTCATAGCCGTCCAGATAACGCTCAAATTCTTTTTTTGCATGTTGTAAATCCATTTTGTGAGTCTCCTATTCTGCTAAATTTTAAAAAAAACGTATTCGCCTTTGACTATATCCGTTCATATCAGTATAATAATATAAAAGTTTTAACAATGGAGGTATATCGTCTTGAATATGAATTTGAATCAGCTCGCTATGATCCAAAAATTGAAAGGATGTATGGACCGTTTCCTTCTAAATCATCCGAAATTCCCCTTATTTTTAAATGCCGTCTCCCAAGACGCGCTGATAGAAGGGGCTGTTGTCGAAATTAATGTTACTACGCCAGAGGGCAAAAACTACTGCTCCAACCTCAAGCTAAAACAAGAAGATCTGGAATTTATTGAGTGTCTTAAATCGCTTCGGTAGAGTTAAATGGAGCCAAACGGCTCCTTTCCTCTATTCCACCCCCCGCTTTCCACAGATATCGCTCAGACAGCAGCGATCACAATATGGTTTTGTCCTTGCTGTACAGACATCTCTCCCGTGATAGACCAAACGATGGCAGAAATCGCTCCCTTCCTCGGCCGGAATAATCTTCCAAAGCTCCATCTCAACTTTCTTCGGATCTTTGATTCCATCCACCAGACCCATGCGGTTCACCAGCCGGATACAGTGGGTATCTGTTACAATTGCCGGTTCCCCGAATACATCGCCCATGATCAGATTCGCACTCTTTCGTCCTACTCCGGGCAATTTCATTAATGCATTGAAATCTTTTGGAATCTTACCGTCATACTCTTCTTTTAACATCTTCATACATCCGCTGATATCTCTTGCTTTGCTCTTTCCAAGTCCGCAGGGCCGCACAATTTCCTCAATCTCCTCTGGGTCTGCCGCTGCCAGTGCGTCTACATCCGGAAATTTTTTATATAAATCCTCTACCACCACATTGACTCTTGCATCGGTACACTGGGCTGCTAAACGGACGCTGACCAGTAATTTCCATGCCTGGTCATAGTCCAGGGTGCAGCCCGCGTCAGGATACTCCTTCTTCAATCGCTCAATAATCTCTAGCGCCAGTTTCTTTTTTGTCATAAACTTCCTCCTTTATGTAATGCCCTGTCATAATATGCTTCTTTATTTTATCATTTTCACACCGACATTCCAACCACTTGGATAAATTCTTTCATTAATATCATTTTAAGAATCTTTCGATTTGTTTAAGGGAATGAACATATTTTAGACACATTTACCCTTTATACTAAGAGTCAGATAGTTGAAGAACATATCAACTATCTTCCCCCCTCACAAAGTAAAGCACCTTGGGATTTATCCCAGGTGCCACACTTTACTCTCATTCCTTTTAGATAACTATAACAACGGCGAGACCCCCAC
>BLMJ01000085.1 GCA_011960625.1 Lachnospiraceae bacterium
AACTAAAAAATCCTTGAAAAATAAGGAAAAAAGACTTGACTAAATAGGGAGGATATTTATGGGCTCCACAACAAGGTTATAATGGAGCAGCAGCCAATCACTCTTGGAGTAGAATACAGAGTGTTAAAGCTGGCGATGTTATTATTGCAAAGTAAAAAAATTTGTAAGGACTATACTATTAAGAAATTAGTGGACCTTCCAATGGACCTTCCAGTGAAACAAAAAATTGTTAAAGCATATTGACTTTCGTGAAAATGTTTGATATACTTTTCATAAAAATATAGAAAACTGACCAGCAAGATGCGTTCCATTGGGACGATGAGTTGTAATCAGGTCCTTATATATTTTTAACGAACCCCGTTGAAATGTGTATGCGACAGACGTGATAGAGATACGAATGTTGCTGTGCATGTTAGCACAGTTTTTTTGTACCCTCTTGCTGGATAGTTAACTATAAATCTATCTTGCAAGGGGGAATTTTTATGTCAGGATAACATTTTTTTCATTAACTAAAGACAATTAATTGATATTTGAAAGGATGATATTTTATGAAAATTTATGAAGTAAGAAACAATAAGGTTACCGCCTTATCAGCACTTAAGAGACGTAGTTCTGCATCACAGTTAGTTGTTGTTGCGCCTTCTGGTTCCGGAAAGAGTACATTGATCTACTTATTGTTAAATCATCGACTTATCCCATTTATGAAGATAGGCATTGGGGAGAAGAGCCAGACTACAATTATTCCTTGTGAATTCTGTTTTGATGAAAGAATCCAGGATGAAGAGAGCTTCGCAATCCAGATTATAAAGAAGAATTTCGCAGCAAAGGACATTCACATGTCAATCATTACGGTTCTTATGGATTTGTTTGGAAGAAATGATTGTGATACTTACGATACGCTGGATGCATTTGATGAGAAAATACTCGACCAGGTAATTGAGCCAGAAGAGGCGCACTATCATTTAGGTCAGCTCAGAAACGAGATCAGTATTGAAGAGTTAAGGAATGCACTTGAGTCTGTTCTGGATTATATGGTTGATAATGATTTTAGAGCAAAAGTCAAGCAGCGTCGTGATGAACTGAAGAGTAAGAAAGTAAGATTACCAGAAGTCAGAGAGATGCTCTTTGAAGAGATGTTCGAAACTATGCCAGAAGATAAAAAGCAGGCATATTCAGAATGGCTTGATAAGGTCGGAACGCTTATAGAGGATATGCTCCTGAAAAATTTAGGTGAAGCAGTTTGTTCTCAGAAAATGGTACATTATAGTTTACAGGGAGAAGATAAAGGTACAAAGATTTTAGCAGCTTTATTTGATCCATTTGCTCCATACAGCTTGGTTGTAGATCATATTTCAATTGCGTGCAGACCTCGACAGGAGTTAATTGATATAGCACAAAAGACCTCACCGGATTTGCCTTTTAGATTCTGTATCAGAGATACTATGGGACTGACTCAGAAGGGAATTGATGCTACCAGTACAAAAGAAGGTTTAGAAGCAGCGTTGAATTGCAAAGCGGATACAATTCTTTTCCTTTTAAGTTTAGAGGAAAGAGATGATACATTAACAGAATGTTGTCGAGCATTAGTTGAGAAAAAGGAGGAATTGCTTAAGAAAAGTCATATAGATACTTCTGTATATGTATTGTTTACCAAGGCAGATCGAAAGGTAGAAAACCTGATTAATAAACGAAATACCGGTGATTTGTACATCAATGAAGATACATACTCTCAGAATATTCAGGAAGTTTTATCGGATATTGAGGATATGGTATCAGCATATGCTGATGTGCTTCCACAGGAAGAAGTCGGTTGGTTATCAATGAGATATCTTAAAGATAGCTATATTTTAAAGTCACTGGAAGGAGACGAGCGTAAGCGAAACTTTGAGCCAGAAGGATTATTTGAGAAGATTGTTGAATACACAATGAAGACATTGAGAGGTACATTACCAGCCGGAATTAAGAATCCGTTATTCGTTACAGCAATTGAACCAGATAAACCAGCTATCCAAGTGGAAATGGATCCTGAGAAGATAAAGGCAGAGATTGATAGCATGAAGTATAGCCTTAGTCAGGAAAAAGATATCGTAAATGGTTATATTATTAGTGCTAAAACACCAAGACTTCATGGACGTAGTGTTTATTCATACTGGAATAACTTGATGATTGGTTTAGGACATACAACCAAGGCGTCTGTATACGGTAACTTTTCGATTAATATGAAGGGGCTTCTCAAGAGAATGCTTACAAACGTATTTACTTCATTTGATAAATTTGATGGGAGCAGTGCAGTGAAGTTTACCGCTGACAATCTTGAAGATGACGTTCTTATGGAGGTGGTGAGAACGCTTACTGCGAATAATGAGCTTGAAGCAGGTTTGAATCCAGCACTTGGAGAAAAGAACATAGCTCTTCAACGTTTGTATGAGTTCTATGTTGATTTCTTTAGGGATGAATCAAGATTTGCAACCTTGATTGACCGTATTGCGTATGATTTGTCTTATGGTAATCCAGAACTAAAGCAGGTTCTTACAAATATCTATAACAATACTCCGGGATATGATGGTGCAATGAGAAAGCTTCAGAGTTACTTTAGAGTATTCTTTGGAAGTGATGTTTTTACAAAGATCCTTATTTCGGAACTTAATCAGGTAATGACTGAGATGGTAAATAAGTCATTCATTATTATTTAATGATATGGAGGGTAGTGAATGTCATTAACGGAAAAGAGTTTAAGGTAATAGAAGTTAAAAAGAATATTGTCGTCGGATAAATGGGTATCCGAAAAGAGCTAAAGGGAGCTAAGGAATTGAGTTTATTGACTCAGTTCTTTGGCTCCCTTTTTGCGTTATTCGGGTTTGTTATTTGATTGCTGTTTTCTGCTTCTGTATGCACGCTGAGAAACGTAGTTAGCGCACTCATGGCAGCAATATTTCTTGCGGCTGTTAGTTGAGGTTACTGTAAAGTAATTATTGCAATATGGACTCGCGCAGAGGCGAAAAATTTGTAAATCTGGGCGCATGTAAAAGATAGAAAAATAAAGCGCTGATAAGAAATCTGGAATATTCCAAGTGCCTAAAGCGGTATCGGAATCATATAATGGTTTGATATTTCTTAAGGCATATTCCAATTCATCTTTGATGGTAGTTTTAGCTGCTTCGATTATTCGATCTTTAAGATCTGGATACTTAGTTTCTTGGTTTAGGTCTGTTTGAGCCGAAAATTGGAGTTTTGTAAGGATATCGAAGTTGTTACCTTTAAGTGCCATAATTAATGAATTTTCAATATGACAATACAGTTCAATCATTCTTCGGTGTGCGTGATCACAGTCAAAGCAACTGGCTAGTAGATTGCGAAGATACGGTGAGAGTCTGGATGGCTCATATTCATCCATAAATTCATCAATGGAAATATCAATGAATCCTGTAGGGCTCATGCTGTCCGGAACATGAGCATAAGGCATTCCGTATTGTTCTTCAACCATATACTGTGGTGGCGTATGAAGTTCATTTAGATTTACGGATTCTATCTTTTCTCTTAGAAAATGTGTACAGGTTTTATATGTATATCCAGCCTCATTACTGATTGTAATTGGATTAGTAAATTGAAGGCGTGTGGTCTGCCTAAATAATCGATTGCAATCTGGAATCTTTTTCTGGAGTTCTTGTATCAGGTTTAATAATGCGTGTATTCGAGCAATTATGCTGTAAAGGTCATGATACGAGAAGGTTTCAAATGATTCTGATGATATCGGAATGAAAAAACCGTATTTTTCAAAATAGCTGTTCAGAGGTTCAACTCTATCAAGTGGCAGCGAGAAAAGCTCAGCAAGAAGATTATTACCGGAGCCAGTTGTATGGTATAGACCTTCAACAGCCTTATAGTTAAAGGTTTGAACATTTTGAGTATTTCTAATTCTGAGGGTTTTGATTTCGTTTCCAGCCTTATCGTGGGTAGTATCTATTCTGGTTTCGCAATTTGCGTTTCTGAATGTAAATAGATTTCCACTGCCGGCTAATATGTCATTTGTGTATGAAGATTTAGTTCCCATAGGAAGACCTCCTAAACGTTATATTTAATATATTATATCATATTAAATGAAGAAAATAAAAAATTAGTAATAGATAAATATATATTTATAAAATTTTTATGTGAAAATATAATAGAAAAAATAATAAATATTAAAAAAAATAATAAACCATAATATAAAAAATGGATTATGACTATTACGGGAATGAGGGTTTACTATAGAATTACCAGGAAGGAGGTAAAAAATATGGCTAAAACATCAGTTACTTATACTTGTCCTAATGCGGATAAGTGTCCTCGCCATAAGCATTGTCATGTTCTTACTACAGCGACTGAGCTGAAACAGGAAATTGCAGTATGGCAACAGTGTGTAGCTGCAGGAAAGAACGCCGATGGAACAACAAAAGAAATTCTAATCCATATCGGCAAGGTAGCTTAATTAATAATGAAACTAAATAAGGGAGTATCTCGCAAGAAAGCCACTCAGATGCGCTAAGTTGCAGAACTCAATGGAACGGAACCACCGCTTATTGAATTCTGCAAAAGGTGTAAATTAGGGTGGCTTTATTAAGTTTACCCATTTTTAGAGTTCCGTTTCGCCAAAAACGAAAGGAGAACCTTAAAATGAAAAATTCAAATGATGAAACACGTTACATAATTCAGGAAACTGCAGAGGTAAATGCTGCTGGAAACATCGTAGTTAATAATAAGAAGATCGTATGCTCTGAGGAAATTTCAGAATATTACATGCATGAACGCTGGAAAGAAGATGACCAGTGGAAGCGTGAACATTACCACCAGGAGACTGCAGCCGAGAAAAGAATGACTCCTGAGCAGCTTTATTCTTTCGATTATAATCCTATGCCAAAGTGCGTATCTGTGGATAGCATTATGGATTCACATGGCGATGGAAACTTACCATACGAGCCGGATTTTACAGAAGAGTTTATAGAGTTACAGGACCAGGCTCAGAAGATGGCGCTCTTGTTGGAGACTTTAAAAGACCTGACAGATGAAGAACAGCAGATTTACAAGCATTTTTATGTTGAGCAGCGTTCAGAGCGTGATTATGAGAAAACATATGGAACTCCACGTAAGACGATTTCCAATCATAGAAATAAGATGCTAGAGCGTCTTAAAAAGATTATTGAAAAGGGTATGAAAAATTAATTCGCCCACCTCACCTCCCAGAAGAATTAACCAAGAAATCGACAACTGAACTCGTCGGTGTATTACAGGCCACTTCAGTAGTGCCAAGTAATATGGCCGGAAGACTTATGAAATTACAGAGTGGGGTGGAACGTCGTGAAGCAGAAAGTGGTTTATGTGGCAAGTCGTGTTAGCGGCAACCTACAGAAAAACATTATTGATGCCAAGAGCTACTGTAGATATTGCGTGTTGCAAGGAGTCGTTCCTATCGTTCTGCACCTAATGTACGTGGGAGCATTAAATGATGAGAATCCTACAGAACGTAAGTTAGGAATGGACCTTGGAATTAGCATATTGCAGATGGGATTCATTGATGAGTGTGGATCTTTACTGATACGTATGGGCCGAGTGAAGGAATGAAGAAGGAAATATAGATTGCGGAAAAGCGAAGATTGAGAACTAAATTGAAAATATAGTGGCTCTCAAGTGTGAGAACGGTGGCTCCCAAGATTGATAATAATCAGCCACACCCGAATTGCTTGCTGTTTCGTGGGCTCCCCTATACATGGCGATTTATTTTTGTTTGCTATTGATTTCCTAATAGTGTTAGGATATAATATTCCTAACACTATTAGGAACGGAGAATGGTTATGCCACGGCAAGGTCTTAATACTGAAACTGTTGTAAAAACAGCAGCATTATTGATTGAAGAAAACGGCTATGAGAGTTTAACTTTACATAAGCTGGCATCAAAACTAAATGTAAAGCCCGCCTCTTTATATACGCATATCCAGGGAATTGATGAACTGTATGTATCGCTGGCTAATATGGCATTAAAACAGTTAAGTAGCATGATGTTAGACGCTACAAAGGGAAAGAAACGTGGAGACGCACTTCGGGCAGTAGCTACAGCATATTGTGAATATGTAAAACAAAACCCGGAAATGTATAGAATAATTATGAAAATTCCCCATAGTAATTCGGAAGAATTGATTAAAACAGGGCGGGTAGTCAAATCAATTTTATTTGATGTATTGTCGCAATATACGAAAGAGAATGATAAAATTATCCTTTATTCTCGATACTATCACAGCATTTTGCATGGATTTGTTTCACTGGATCAAACTGGATTTTTTGATGACGCACTTCCTGCAGATACAAGTTTATCAAATATAATAAACAATTTTATTGAGCAACTTGAAAAAATTAGTCGACCCATGAGGAGGAATTAAAATGGATATTTTATCCTTTGAATGTAAAGGCATAAAAGGTGGGGAAAAATTCCCGAAAGTAAATACAGGAAGAGGTCAAGATATTTCGCCTGAATTTTTAATAAAGAATTTATCTCCATGTGCAAAAACACTTGCTATTATTCTTGAAGATATAAAGCATCCACTTTTTAAGAATTTTACACATTGGCTTATCTGGAATATCCCGGCTAGTGAAAAAATAGAGGGGGCAATTCCGGGCGGAAAAATTATTCCGAGTTTAGGAAATGCCAGACAAGGAATTGGTTATGGAGTATATAAGTACGCTGGCCCCAAACCGCCAAAGGGCAAGCAACATTTATATCGGTTTACTGTTTATGTTCTTGACAGTAAAATCGACTTAAGATTTCCGCATACAAAAAGCAATTTTATCAAAAAAGCAAAAGAACACATCATTCAGCAAGGCAGTATTGTTGGCAAATTTGAGTAACACCAGTTGTCTACGTTTCATAAGCAAAACACAAAGAAAACTGTACTATCAACAGGTTTTTATGGAGGAAAACATATTATGAAAGTCCCTTTTTCCTTTTGTGTTGTTGGCCTGAAACTTTAGCAATTTCACGGATCACGGCTTGAGGCCGAAAATTGGCTATGATATAATTCAATTTATTTCTGAATCATTTCATTTCGTTTTACGGTTTCCGTCTGGTACGGAAAATCAATTTGAGTAACCAAAATTCGTCGCGAGGTCGTTTTTGGAGAAAATAGAGTATGTGCCCCGACGGATTTCTGCCTAATAAGCGAACTTTTTTACTATAAATCTTGGAGGTGATTTTTGTACAAGATGCACAAAGTATTTTTAAATTACACAGCGATTGCCAGCCCACAGGCGACCAGCCGCAGGCGATTGAATCCTTGGTGAAGCTTCAAAGAAGGCAACCAATGCCAGACTTTACTGGGGGTTACGGGTTCCGGTAAGACATTTACCATGGCGAACGTGATACAGCAGTTAGAGAAGCCGACTTTGGTAATAGCGCACAATAAGACTCTTGCTGCACAATTATACGGCGAGTTCAAGGAGTTCTTCCCTGAAAACGCAGTGGAGTATTTTGTGTCCTACTATGAAGGGAGTGTAAAATGTGGGTTATTTGGTGCTGATTTGTCCACTTATGCGTCCTTAGAGGCGGCATAATGGATAGAATAGCACTGGTCGGATGTGATGAAAATAGGCGGATAGGTGACTTTATTCGTGTAATTGGATGAGGGTGGGGTATTGGCCAGCGATACTAGAAAATGTAAATGAAGCATAGATGTTTTGGTAAAATAATAGGTGTATATGGTCTCCAGGCGTAGGCGTGGGGATTTTGTTTTATATTGTTTAGAGGCAGGTATGACGGAAGAGGAGAAGGGTTAACTTGTGGTAAATGTTTTGTCTTTCATACTATAAATAATAGAATGTAAGAAAAAAGTATGATAAAATAAAAAAAAGAAGTTATCTTACATTTTGGAGAACATATATGAAAAAGGAAGAGAGTAGTTTAACAACAAATATTGACAATACACATGTTCCTGATAAAGTTTATGCTTTTATGATTCAATCCCATCATATGTTATACGAGTTAGTGAATTGTAAAAAGGGAGATAGTGTGAGTGTTGAGGTGTTTGATGATGTGGGTGTGGAACATGAAGACGGAAGTAAAGACTCCATTCAGTTAAAAAGTGCACTTTCTAATAGAAATCCTGTATCAAATAAAGCTGTAGACTTATGGAAGACAATGTATAATTGGATGCTTTCGGTGGAAAATGGTGATTTGAAGATAGACAATGTAAAATTTGTTTTATTTATTAATGTAGATAAAAAAGATTCAATTGTTGAGAAGTTCAATTTATCAAGAAATCATACAGAAGCAGTTGAAGCATGGGATTATGCAAGAAAGTTCTTTTATGATGAAACGGATAAATTGAAAGCGATTGGAAAAGAATATAAGCAGTATGTAGAATATTTTTTTGAATATTCTAAGAAAGAACTGGCTTATAAAATAATTCAAAATTTTGAGTTAAAAAAATGCATTGATAATTATTCGGTTACAGTGCGGAAAGAATTTGAAAAAACAGGAATTCCCAAAGATATCATAGAACCTATATATATGGGGATTATCGGCTGGATTGGTGTTAATGTTACTAAAATGGTAGAAGAAAGAAGAAGCATAGTTATTTCGTTTGAAAATTATGAAGCGCAATTACATACGCTTTATAGAGAACACAATCAAAGATATAGTCTAATGACGCATTCGATTGAACCAACTGATCAAGAAGTCCAAAGTGAGCTAAAAAAGCAAAGAGTGTATATTAAACAACTAGATATCATTGACTGTAATTATACAGAAAAGGTTGCGGCAATAAATGATTATTTGCGTGCATCAATAGACCGGACTATATGGGCTCAAAATAATGATATAAGTTATCAAAATATGCAATCGTATGAAAATAGATTAAAACGTGCATGGGATTTAAGCAGAAAAATTGTAATGCTTGAAAAAAAGGAATCTTTGTTGCCGGAAGAACAAGGTAAACTGATTTATTATAAATGTCAGGAAAAGGAAATTAAAATGGATTCTGTGTGTGTGCCAGATTTTTTCCAAAGTGGATGTTACCATTCTTTGTCAGATGAACTGGAAGTTGGTTGGCATCCCCAATATATAGAAAAACTTAATGAAAGGAAAGAATAAATTTGAGTAGACTGACAAAAGAATTTTATAATGTTCAGAATCCAGCGTTAGGTGCATATTTATTATCACGTTTTGCTTGTGGATATTTAAAGGAAAATCAAGAAAGAACACCAATGCCGTTAATGTTTATTGTACTCCCAATGATTTATAAACAAGAAATTGCCAATTTTATCTCTTCAACGCAAAAAGTGTCGGGTCTGCATTTTTTTGCTGATAAATTTACAGAAAAAAAGAATAGTAATAATGATTTGATTATTCAAATACATAATATGAGTGGAAGATATAAAATTATGACTTTGGAAGCATTGCGTATTGCTATGGTCGGTAACTTAATAGTTGTAGAGGAAGATGCTTATATATTGCCATTAGAAGATAATATCAAAAGTTTTAAGACATCGTCAAAAGAGTTAAATAAAATGGGAGATGCTGCAGAGAAGTTAGGGATATGGTGTTCAAGATTATCATTGGTGGAAATAACTCAAATTTTGAAAGTGAGGTTCTAAAGTGTATTTTCAAATTGAAAAAATAGTATTATGGCCAAAAAAAATACAATGTACATATAAAACAGTCGATTTTTGTTGCAATAAAGTAAATGTGATAACAGGTGCTTCGAGAACTGGAAAATCTGCTATTATTCCTATTATTGACTATTGTCTTGGGGATCATAAATGTCAGATACCTGTCAATACGATTCGCGATGCGTGTTCATGGTTCGGGATAATAGTAAAAATGAAAGATAAACGCATTTTGCTGGCTAGAAGAGAACCCGAACAAAAACAAGCAACAGATGATATGATGATTATTGAAGGAAAAGAGATAGTGATTCCTGGAATTCCTGTTAAAAATACGACTCGTAAAAATGTTCTAAGATATTTAGATGAGACGGCTAGAGTTTCATTTATTAAAGTTGAACAAGATGAAATGAATGGTTTTACAGAGCGACCTTCTTTCAGAGATATGATGGCTTTTTGTTATCAATCACAAAATATAATTGCAAATGCAAATACATTGTTTTATAAAACAGATGCTATGGAGCATCGTACAAAATTAATTAATATTTTTCCTTATATTTTGGGCGCAGTAACTCCAAGTATATTGGCTAAAAGGCAAGAATTGAATGATTTGGAAAAAGAGTTAAGGCGTAAAGAACGAGAAATGCAAAAAATGCAGGAGGTGGCTGATAAATGGCGAATTGAAATTGGAGGATGGATTAATGCTGCAAAAGAATTTGGTTTAGTTACAGTAGAGTATTCTACAGAAACCCTTAGTTTTGAACAGCAAATGTTATTGCTTAAGCAGATATCGCAGAAAAGTAGTTCTGATACAGTAGTTCTAAAAGAAAATATTGAAAATGCTTCTAAAGAGATAGTTGCCTTGAGACAACAAGAAAATAAATTATCATTGGAATTGTCAAAATATAAGAGCCGATATTTGGAGATGACACAATTTGTTGAAAGCATAGATGAATATAGAAAGACACTTTCTATACAAGTTGAACGATTAAGTGTATCAAGATGGCTTAAAGAATTAACAGAAAAAAATGGAATATGTCCGTTTTGTGGCAGTAAACATGAGGTTACTGAACAGATGAATAATCTGGTAAACAGTTTGAAATTATTAGAAAATGAATCGGAGGAGATTGCAGAAGTTCCAGTTGCATTTGAGCGCGAGTATTCGATTGTGCAAGGGAAAATTTCGGAATTAACAGAGAAAATTAATGCTATACAAAAAAGGATAAAAATACAAAATGATAAAAAAGATGAGACCTATAATCAAAAATATACAATGGAAAATGTTTCAAGATTTTTAGGGAAAGTTCAATATGCTGAAGAAACATATAGAGCAATAGGATATGACGGAGAACTGCAAGGCCAAATTACTGAGCTGAAAAGCAAAATTTCCGTTTTAAAAGCACAAATTAATGAGGCAAATGTTCAAAAAAAATTTAAAGCGGCTTTAAAAAATATAGAATTGAAAATAATGAAATTGTTGCCACTATTAGATATCGAAAGACCAGAGGATATTGTTAAAGTGGATTATAAAAATCTTACGATTTCTGTTATGGGAAAAACTGGGAGGGAAGATTATTTGTGGGAAATAGGAAGCGGTTCTAATTGGCTGGCATATCATATTTCAGTTTCTCTTGCTTTTCAAATGTTTTTTGCGGAACAAAACTTTTCACCAGTACCTCAATTTATTGTATATGATCAGCCGAGTCAAGTATATTTCCCTAAAAAACTTTCACGGAAAGAAGAAGAGAAGGAAGAAGACCCCAAACTTGATGATGAAGATGTTTTCGCAGTGAGAAAGATATTTGCAACAATGTCAGATGCATTGAAAAAAACAAATCCTCAGATGCAAATTATAGTGTTAGAACATGCATCAGAATCGGCATGGGAGGGTGTGAAGAATATGAATTTAGTAGAGGAATGGAGAGGAGAAGATAATAAACTGATACCTAAAGATTGGATAGAATGATATTGTACGAAATTAGTTAATTGAAACTTTTATCGCCGATAAAATAGTTGATTTTCATATAGAATAATGTAAAAAGTTTTATGTAAGGAGGAAGTAGTGATTATGACAACAGTAACGATGGAATTGCCAGATGAAATGATATCGTTTGTAACGCCACAAGATAAAAAAGAACAGCTTGTGAGAAATGCTATGATGTTATACCCATATATACAGCAGGGAAGAATCTCACATGGAAGAGCTGCAGAAATACTCGGGATTTTTAAGATGGATTTAATTACTCTATATGGAAAAATGGGTATGTCCTATATAGAGATGTCAGATGAAGAAATTGACGAGGAATTAAAAACTGTTAGTTATTTGAAAGAAGTGATGGCATGATAGTGATTTCAGATACGACGCCGATTATTTCATTATTGAAAGCAAATCAATTGGAATTATTACAGAAATTGTATCGGAGTGTTTTAATTCCTAGAGCTGTTTACAGAGAACTTATAGAGAATCCAAGATATAAGAATGAGGCAGAAATAATAAAGATAATGGATTTTCTGAAAACTATGGAAATAGAAAATGTAAAGTCGGTAAATATTCTTCGAGCAGTAACTGGCTTAGATGCGGGTGAGAGTGAGGCACTCATTATGTATGATGAGCAAAAAGCGGAACTCTTGTTGATGGATGAACGTAAAGGAAGAAGTGTTGCAAAGCAACTGGGTATCAGATACATCGGTACGGCAGGCATTTTAATGCTTGCATATGATAAAAGCTTGATACAGGCAGAACAGATTAAGGATTGTATAGATTTGATGCTTAAAAACGGAATTAGATTAGATAAAAAAGTTTGTAATACTGTAATGAATCATGTGGGATTGGGAAATCAGTATTAGGAATGATTGTATTAATGGCAATTAAGCAGAGATGTTATTACGAGAGAATATTTAGAGTTGTTCGCTAGTTGAATTTTCCGTTGACAGATGAGGAAACTATATATACAATAAATATGACACATATTTATAATTCCAAGATACAGAAGGAATTACCAAGCTTTTGTTCTAAGTAAAGTGATTAGAACCTTAAATTTTGCAGATTAATTCTGCTATTATGTTTAGAATGCAGAAAGGCATTGATTATTTTTATGGAATAATCAGTGCCTTTTTTTGCGGTGCGCCCAGTATGGGTGCAATCTAATCGGTGAAAGTCCGTAACACGCCCTAGTAGTGGGAAGTGTATAGCCAAGAGCAAGGGTGTCCATCGTGAGGTGGAATCTGAAGAAAGCTGGAGGCAAAGCTCTGGTCTGACGAACAGAAATCACATCAGGCTACAGTTGGGGATAAGGTTGCCGTACAAACTAAAGTCCAATAACTACTCGGAACTAATTGTGGTAAATGTGGCAGATGGATGGAGCGAAAGATTGCGTTCTTACCTGGGGAGGTCTCGTCAGCGGATAGAATTACATCAACAAATGCATAAGAAATCCGTAGTAACAACGAATGGCGAGAAGTCAGCAGAGGTCATAGTACCATTGTGGTTGCAAACGCAGTGGGAAGGACTGAACTTTAGGAGATGTGAGTAAATGAATGTAACCAATGACAGATGTAAGGACAGACAACTTCATAATGAGGACTATCTGCAAATGGTATCGACGGAATCGAAAGAGTATGCAGAAGTGTCCGCCTGTCAGAGGATTGCTGAAAACAACCGCATCATCACAGACTTTCAGACGGACGGGCTGTTGGAGAGGATTTTACAACCAACTAATCTGAATAATGCGTACAAGCAAGTAAAATCAAACAAAGGCGCAGGCGGTGTTGATGGGATGAGCGTGGATGAACTTCTGCCGTTCCTCAGAGACAATCAAGAGCAACTAATCCAGCAGTTAAAGGAAGGGAAATATAAACCCAACCCAGTCCGCAGGGTAGAAATACCCAAAGAAACAAAAGGCGAATTTCGGAAACTGGGAGTACCGACAGTAGTTGACAGAGTGTTTCAGCAGGCAGTTACACAGGTATTGTCCCCGATTTATGAGGAACAGTTTTCGGAGAACAGTTTTGGCTTCCGACCCAAAAGAGGTGCGCATGACGCACTGAAACAATGCCGGAAGAACGTCAATGAGGGATATGTGCATGTCGTGGATATGGACTTGGAGAAGTTCTTTGATACGGTATGCCAAAGCAAGCTGATAGAGGTGTTATCAAAAACCATCAAAGACGGGAGGGTAATATCGTTGATACACAAATATCTCAATACAGGAGTTATCAGCAGGGGGATGTTTGAAAAGACAGAAACAGGAATGCCACAAGGCGGACCGCTAAGTCCATTACTTAGTAATATCATGCTGAATGAACTGGACAGGGAACTGACACGCAGAGGGCACAGATTTGTACGGTATGCGGATGACTGCATGATATTCTGTAAAAGCAGAAAGAGTGCAGAGAGAACCCTGGGAAATATCATTCCGTTCATTGAGGGAAAACTTTTTCTGAAAGTGAACCGAAAGAAAACAAGTGTGGCACATATCAGCAAGGTAAAATACCTAGGATACGCATTTTACCGTTATAAAGGAGAATGCAGATTTCGGGTACATCCAAAGTCAGTGGCAAAGATGAAAGATAAAATCAGAGAACTGACAAAAAGGAATAACGGATGGGGAAATGGATACAGAGCCATGAAACTGACGCAGTTTGTCAGAGGATGGGTAAATTATTTTTCGCTTGCAGACATGAAAGGACTTTTGAAGGAAACCGATGAATGGCTAAGACATAAGATAAGAACCATCTACTGGAAACAATGGAAGAAAGTTAAGACAAAATTCAGGGAATTAAAGAGGTTAGGTGTGGAAGAGGAAAAGGCATGGATATGTGCCAATATGCGGAACGGAAACTGGTATTGCGGTGGATATTTCGTATTGCAGACTGCATTTAACAACAAGAAACTCCGTGAACGTGGATACCCAACATTCACAGAGTTTTATCTGAAAGTATGTGAAAACTAAGGAACCGCCGTATACGGAACCGTACGTACGGTGGTGTGGGAGGTCGGTAGATAAAATAATTATCTACCTCCTACCCGATTTTAAACGTAAATTGTATCAGAAAGGAGCTTCCTGTATAATTCAAGTATAGGGAATTCCAAGAAAGAAGGTTGAGAA
>BLMJ01000086.1 GCA_011960625.1 Lachnospiraceae bacterium
AACTAAAAAATCCTTGAAAAATAAGGAAAAAAGACTTGACTAAATAGGGAGGATAACACAGGTGGAAGAGACTTTAAAAATTATCTCCCTTCCCAAAGAAGAGTGGGAAGGAGTTGAGATACCAATGCGCTATACAACGGAAGGATATTATGATGTTCAGATAGAAAGAGATGCCAGTGGATTCCATGTCAGGATGCAAAGAAAGAAGTTTGATGAACCTGTATCCCATTACCCGGAGGAACATGATTTCCCAGACAAACTGTATCAGCCTCACTGGGAGAAGGCCTGTGCATGGGGGATTGTAGAGAAAAGGGAGGGAGGTTTGGAGATGCTTGCCTGTATCGAAACCTGTGCGGAGGAATGGAGTAACCGGTTGATGGTGACGGAATTATGGGTACATGAGAGGTTAAGAAGACAGGGTATTGGACATCGTCTCATGAATATCGCAAAGGAGCAGGCGGTATTGGAGCATCGTAGGGCCGTTATTTTGGAAACTCAGTCCTGTAATACGGCGGCTATTCAATTCTACGAGAAGGAAGGCTTTGAGCTGATTGGATTTGATAGCTGCTGTTATTCCAATCAGGATAGGGAAAGAAAAGAAGTTCGTATAAATATGGGATATTTCTTAAAGACGGAGGATTAGGGTTGATATTTTTTATAAGATAGAGGATAATAAAGAAAAATAATAAGTAAGAAACCAAGAGGAGCGGGAGGAAGGAATGGAACGCAGAGATAAGACAAACTATTATCTGGATCTTGCGGAAATGGTGTCTCAGAGGTGTACCTGCCTTAGGAGACATTATGGAGCAGTGATCGTAAAGAATGACGAGGTTATATCCACAGGATATGTAGGCGCGCCTCGAGGACGGAAGAATTGTACGGATCTCGGAGAGTGTATCCGCAAGAAGATGGGTGTGCCGCGGGGAGAGCGTTATGAACTGTGCCGAAGTGTCCACGCTGAGGCGAATGCGATTATCAGCGCGTCCAGGGATAAGATGATTGGAAGCTCTATGTATTTGATTGGAATCGAAGTGGACACAGGAGAGTATATCAAGAATGCGAACAGTTGTTCTATGTGCAAACGTCTGATTATTAACGCTGGGATTAAGAAGGTATATATCCGCGATACAAAGGAGACATACCGGATGATTCCAGTAAGTGACTGGGTGGAGAATGATGAATCAATCGACGGAGAATTTGGATATTAAAAATAATAAATACAGTAAATTAAAAAAAATAGCGAAAGAATGTTTTGATCTGATTGTAGTACCGGTTCTGCTTGCTTTATTCTGCAGTAAGATTCTAATTGTCAATGCCACGATCCCATCCAGTTCCATGGAGGATACGATCCTTCCGGGGGATCGCATTATTGGCTTACGTTTGGCGTATCTGTTTCAGGAGCCGGAGAGGGAAGATATCATTATATTCCGGTTCCCGGATGATGAGTCTCAGGTTTTCATTAAAAGAGTTATCGGGCTTCCCGAGGAGACGCTTCGCATTATAGATGGGCGGGTTTATGTTAACGGATCTGATACACCCCTTGAAGAGATATATGTGAAAGAGCTTCCGCGGGGGAGTTTTGGACCGTATAAGGTTCCAAAGGATTCTTATTTTGTAATGGGTGATAACCGAAATCATTCCCACGATTCCAGATTCTGGGAGCATAAATATGTTAAGCAGGAGAACATTATGGCTAAAGCGCTGTTCCAGTATTATCCAAGGCTAAGGATGGTGGAATGATGAAGTACATACGGCGGCTTGGCTGTGGGCTTTGGGTGTGCCTTGCGGCGAATATTCCATTTTTATATTATTATGCGTTTATTCTGAAGAAGGGGAGCATTTTTTTAATGCTCCTGTTGATGTTTGGAGTTATTTTGCTCAATATTGTTCCGTCAGTTTCTCATAGAAGGCTGCCGACAGGTCGGCTTCGGGTCTGTGCAGATGGATGTGAGCTTTTGGTCTATTTTCTGTTATCCGTGAGTGTGTCAGTGGCGGGTCTGATCGTGATGCTGCCAGTTTCTTTTCCCGAGGATAAGGCGATATGGTTTGTGAATCTAGCCTGTGTGGCAGTTGTGGAAGCATCCGTTTTTTTTAGCGGTATTATCCGGGTATATATGGCATCTTCACAGATTGGGATAAAGTGGAGAGTGATTGGGATTGTGTGCGGGTGGATTCCCATTGTCCATCTTATTGTATTGATAAAGCTGATTCATATTGCAATGGAGGAATGGGAATTTGAGAGTGGAAAGATTATGCAGGCGCAAGAGCGCAAGGAGGAAAGGCTGTGCCAGACCAGATATCCGATTTTGATGGTCCATGGGGTGTTTTTTCGGGATTTTAAATATTTTAATTATTGGGGGAGAATCCCAAAGGAATTGGAGGCCCATGGCGGGGTGGTTTTCTATGGAAACCATCAGTCGGCAGCATCTGTGGCAAACAGCGGAAGGGAGCTTGCCGACCGTATCGAGGAGATTATTGCCGAGATGGGGTGTCAGAAGGTGAATATTATTGCACACTCTAAGGGCGGACTGGATTCTCGGTATGCAGTCAGTGTTCTTGGAATGGCGGAAAATGTCGCTTCTGTGACGACTATCAATACACCCCATCGGGGATGTGTTTTTGCTGATTATCTTCTTAACAAGATTCCGCAGGCGGCGAAGGATAAGGTGGCGGACGGTTATAATGCTGCGCTTAGAAGATTAGGAGATGAGAATCCGGATTTCCTTGCTGCGGTTACGGACCTTACGGCTTCAGCATGTAAACGCTTTAATGAAAATGTGCCGGATGTTCCAGGAATTTATTACCAGAGTGTCGGTTCTAAACTGAATGTTGCGTCGGGAGGGCGGTTTCCGCTTAATTTTTCTCACCAGCTTGTGAAATTTTTTGACGGCCCCAATGACGGACTGGTGGCGGAAAGTTCATTCCCATGGGGAGAAGACTACATCTTTCTTACGACCAGAGGGAGAAGGGGAATTTCTCATGGAGATATGATTGATCTGAACAGGGAGAATATTCGGGATTTTGATGTGAGAGAGTTTTATGTGGGGCTGGTAAACGGGTTAAAGGAGAGAGGCTTTTAACAACAGATATGGTGCGCCGCGTAAGGGTAAAAAAGAGTTGAATTTGATGGATGAATTGGTGTATACTAAAGAAAAGAATATAGATTTTTTAAGAAGAGGTGTTTAGAAATGGATTTATTGGAAGTAATGAGTAACCGGAGAAGCGTAAGAACTTACACAAACGAGGCGGTTCCGGAAGAGAAGGTTCAGAAGATTCTGAAGGCAGGGTTATTATCTGCATCCGGAAAGAATTTAAAGCCATGGGAGTTTATAGTGGTTCGTGATAAGGAAGTTCTCGGGAAGCTTGCGAAGAGCAGGGCGGTTGGTGCTGCTATGCTTGAGCATGCAGATTGTGCGATCGTTGTCGCAGGCGATACAGAGAAGACCGATGTATGGACAGAGGATTGTTCGGTTGCCATGGCGAATATGCATCTGATGGCAGACTGCCTTGGCGTTGGGAGCTGCTGGGTTCAGGGAAGACTTAGGGAGGCTTCAGATGGAAGGACGACGGAAGTGTTTATCAGAGATTTGCTTGGCATTCCGGACAAGTTTGGTGTGGAGGCGATTCTGTCCTTGGGAATGACGAAGGACCACCCAGCGGCCTATTCTCTGGAGGAGCTTCCGATGGAGAAGATTCATATGGAGAGATTTTAATAGTATAAGCCATTCCATAGTGATATGTAACTTGGAATGGCTTATTTTAAACACTAAAAAAAGACCTGTTGCCAGATCTTAAGGTTCTGCACAATGCAGCAAAAGGATTTGAATAAATTTTTATTTGAACGTGTAGTGTAATCTCGTATGGTAGTGAATCATTCGAGATATTTACACTATAAATGACAAAGCAAGATTTGTCAAGCAAATACAGATAAATATTTTTTATAAATAATGTAAGGAAGATACAAACCAATTGAACAGACATAAGGAGAAAATTTATGAGTGAGAGCACAAAAAAAGAGTATTTTTTAGGACTTGATATTGGTACGGATTCTGTTGGATGGGCAGTCACAGATTCGGAATACCATATTTTAAGGCGCAAAGGGAAGGCATTGTGGGGCTTGAGGTTATTTGATGCGGCAAATACCGCGGCAGAGCGCCGCACCTTCCGCACTAATCGAAGGCGGATTCAGAGAAGAAAGCAGCGGATTCGGTTGTTACAGCAATTATTTGCGGAGGAAATAGCTAAAATTGATCCCGGATTTTTTCAGAGGATGTCGGATAGTGCATTCTGGCAGGAAGACAAGCATGAGCAGCAGATTTATTCTCTGTTTTCCAGATATCCTTTAGGTGATAAAAACGTTTTCGTTGGTCCGACTAAGTATACAGATGTGGAATACTACAAAGAGTATCCTACGATTTATCATTTAAGAAGCGCGTTAATCAAAGAAAAAAAGCAATTTGATCTTCGCTTGGTATATCTAGCTATTCACCATTTGATGAAACATAGGGGACATTTTTTGTTTAATGGGAGTATCAATAATGTGACATCGTTTCATATGACTTTTCAGACATTTACAGATTGTCTCTCAGACGAGCTTGGGATAGAATTAGAATGTGATTCAGAGGACGGATTTGCAGAGATTCTGAAGGACAAACATAGTAAAAAGACCGCAAAGTGTTCTGATTTGGAACGGCTTTGCCATGTCGAAAAAGCAGATAAACAACTGAAAGAAATATTTAAACTGATTACAGGTATGAAAGCTAACTTAAGCGTCGTATTTTCCAATGATGAGTTGGCAGAGCTTGAACATAATAAGATCAGTTTTTCCGAGAGCAGTTATGACGAGATTCGTCTTGCGTTGGAGGATGAGATTCAGGAATTGACGGGTGTACTGGATATCTTACATGCTGTATACAGTTGGGCAATTCTGGCAGACATCCTAGATGGCGGTGAGTATGAAGGAAATTCTTATTTGAGTGTGGCAAAGGTCAATTCTTATCAAAAGCATGGAGAGGATCTGCGTTTATTAAGAAGTTTAATCAGGGAATGTTGTCCGGAGGATTATAAAGCATTCTTCTCATCGGCAGGAAATGACAATTATTGTGCTTATGTGGGCTCTTTAAAAAAGAATGGGAAAAAGCATCAGATAAAAAGGTGCAGCCAAGAAGATTTTTATAAATCATTGAAAAAGTTACTGAATAGAATACCATCTGAGCGTCTGGAAGCGAAGGATATTTTATTAGAAATTGAGAACGGAACATTTTTACCATTGCAGGTAAGTAAAGATAATGGGGTGATTCCTTACCAAGTAAATAAAATAGAATTGGAAAAAATATTGCAGAATGCAGAGAAGTATTTCCCATTTCTTAAAAATGTAGATGATGAGTGCGGCAAAACGGTCAGTGAAAAAATTATGAGTCTGTTCGAGTTCAGGATTCCTTACTATGTGGGCCCTCTTAATACTGCCAGTGGAGAAAATTGCTGGATGGTTAGAAAAGAAGAGGGAAAAATATATCCATGGAATTTTGAAAAAAAAGTGGACAGTGACCGCTCAGCTGAAGAATTTATCCGCCGAATGACAAATCAATGTACCTATCTGTTTCATGAAGAGGTTGTGCCAAAGAATTCTCTGCTTTACTCAGAATTTATGGTGCTAAATGAATTGAATAATGTAAAAATACGCGCAGAAAAACTGCCGGTTGAATTAAAGAAGGAGATTGTACGCAACCTGTTTATGTCTCATAAACAGGTGACAGGGAAAAAATTGCTGAATTATCTGAAGGCCAATGGATATGATGTGAAAAAAGAAGAGTTATCCGGATTTGACGGCAATTTTAAAGCATCTATGTCTTCTTATATTACATTGAAGGATAAAGTATTTGGAGAAGAGTTGGAGAAGCATAGTGTTTTAAAGATGGCAGAGGATATTATTCTGTGGATTACTTTATATGGGGAAGATCAGAAGATGCTGCGCAGAGTGATAAAAGGACACTATGGACAACAGTTGAGCGAAAAGCAGATAGATGCCTTGGTGAAATTGAAATTTCAAGGATGGGGAAGATTATCCAGACGATTTTTGAGTGAGCTTGAAGGAGTTGAGCGTGAGACGGGTGAGTGCTTTACCATTATACAGGGACTCAGAAATACACAGAATAATCTAATGCAGCTCTTAAGTCAGCAGTTTACATTTATGGAAATGATTGAGGAAGAAAACGGCAGTTATCATGTAGATGAGATTACATATGACAGTCTTGTAAAAGATATGGTAATTTCTCCCTCAGTCAAGAGGGCAGTATGGCAGACTGTTCAGATTGTGGAAGAAATCCGTGAGATAATGGGAGGGCAGCCGGAGAAGATTTTTGTTGAGATGGCCAGGAGTGACGAAGAGAAGAAGCGTACCATTTCCAGAAGAGATAAATTAATAGAGGCGTATTCAGCGATTAAAGATGAAGCGCATCAATGGCAGGAAGAATTACAAAAATATTCTGACGGAGATTTTAAGGCCATTAAGCTATATCTGTATTATACACAGATGGGTCAATGTATGTACACTGGAAAAAAGATAGATTTATCACAGTTGAATGATGCGAATATATGGGATAGAGATCATATCTATCCGCAGTCAAAGACCAAGGATGACAGTCTGGATAATCTGGTACTGGTTGATAGAAGGGTGAATGCTAAAAAGAGTGACGGGATGCTTTCGCCTGAAATCCAACAGACAATGGGCGCCACATGGAAATATCTGAAAGAGAAGAAGCTTATTTCAGAAAAGAAGTATGAACGATTAACCAGGACCGCTCCCTTAAGCGATGAGGAATTGGCAGGTTTTATTAATCGACAGTTGGTGGAAACCCGTCAGTCTTCTAAAGCAGTTGCTACACTCTTGAAACGAGTATATGGGGAGGTTGAGATTGTTTATGTTAAGGCTGAGGCAGTTTCTAATTTCCGGGCAGATCAGAATAGATGTAAGACATTAAATTATGTGAAAGTGCGAGATTTGAATGATTATCATCATGCCAAAGACGCCTATCAGAATATTGTAGTGGGAAATGTATATCATGAAAAATTTACAAGTAATCCTCTTCGCTGGTTAAAAGATAATCCTAGCGCAGAGTATAGTCTAAACCGGATGTTTAATTATGATTTGAAGAAAGATGGAAAGATAATATGGAAAAGTGGGAAAAATGGGAGTATAAAGAATGTAGCGGATACACTATTAAGGAATGATATTCTTTTTACAAGATATGCTTTCTGTAATAAAGGCGGGCTGTTTAATCAAATGCTTGTGGCAGCGCCAGAGGATCAAAAGAAAGCAAAGGGGTTAGTGCCAATTAAAAGGGGAATGGATACTTGGAAATATGGAGGGTATTCGTCAGTAACTCCTTCACACTTTATGTTAGTCGCATCGGAAGATAAGAAAGGGAAAGAAATCAGAACAATTGAAACGGTTCCATTGTACAGGCGGAAAGAGTTTGAGAAAAATCCAGGGGAATTGCTTCAATATTGTGAGGAGTTTTACGGTTTGAAAAACCCACGGGTAATTATACCATGTATCAAGAAAAATGCCAGATTAATTGTAAATGGCTTTCCTATGCATCTGAAAGGAAGTACCGGAAAACAGTTAATTCTACAAGGTGCAGTTCAGTTGTGCCTAGATACGGATAAGGCTGTATATTTGAAAAAGGTGACAAAATATCTGGAGGAGAATGCACAGAGAAGAGATAAAAAGTCTCTTTTGGAAATACGTGCTTTCTCTGGAATTAATGCTGAGGATAATATTGAATTGTACGATTTGTTTATTGATAAATTAAGTCATACAATCTATCAATATCGTCCGGCAAATCCTAAGGATATTCTCATAAAAGGAAGGCCTAAGTTTATGAAGTTAGATTTGGCAGAACAGTGTATTGTGTTAGGGGAAGTGTTGCACTTGTTCCAGTGTAGGCCGCTGGGCGCTGATTTGACATTAATTGGGGCTTCTTCACGTACAGGAGTAATACAGGTTGGGAAGAAAATCAGTAATTGTAATTCTGTAAAGTTGGCTAGTCAGTCTGTAACAGGGATCAGGGAACAGGTAATTGACCTGCTGCATATATGAGTTGGAGGATTATTGTAATATCAAGAAGTGCAAAGCTGGATTACAAGTTAGACTATCTAGTCGTGCGGCAGGAAGAGATTACCCGTATCCATTTAAGCGAGATATCGGTTCTTATGATTGAGTCTACGGCAGTATCATTGACTGCCGCATTGCTAAATGAATTGACGAAGAGGAAGATTAAAGTGATCTTTTGTGATGAGAAGAGGAATCCTTCCTCGGAAATGATTTCTTATTACGGAAGTCATGATACAAGTGCCAAAATTAAAAAACAGATAGAATGGTCAGCGGAAACGAAAGCAATGGTTTGGACAGAAATTGTGACAGAAAAAATTCGAAAGCAAATGGAATTTTTGAAGCATTTGTGTAAGGAAGAGTTTCGGCTTTTGGAAGAATATCTGGATGAAATGGAACCTGGTGATGTAACCAATCGGGAGGGACATGCTGCAAAAGTATATTTTAACGCGTTATTTGGTATGAAATTTACCAGGACAGCAGATATACCTTTCAATGCAGCTTTGAATTATGGGTACAGTATATTATTATCTGCTTGCAATAGAGAAATTACGGCAAACGGATATATTACACAATTGGGACTTTTTCATGACAACATGTTTAATCAATTTAATCTGGGGTCAGATCTTATGGAACCGTTTCGGATTCTGGTAGATGAAGAAGTTTACTTGATGAAACCAGAGAAATTTGAGCATGATGAAAAGATGAGAATGATTAATGTTTTGAACAGAGAGATTGTCATTGACGGGAAAAGAAATTATTTGAATAATGCTATTAAGATTTACTGTAAAAGTGTATTTGATGCTATGAATGAACAGGATATATCATTGATTAGGTTTTATAGAAATGAGTTATAGGTATATGCGGATTATGGTATTTTTTGATTTGCCAACACTCACGGCGGGAAATCGAAGAGAATATGTAAAATTTCGGAAATATTTGATAAAAAGTGGTTTTATTATGCTGCAGGAGTCGGTCTATTGCAAATTAGCATTAAATTCTACTGTTTCAGAAGCAGTTGCACAAGGTATACGCAGGAATAGACCTCCAGAAGGACTTGTACAGGTGTTAACATTAACTGAGAAGCAATTTTCAAAAATGGAAATGATAACCGGAGAGTACAAGTCCGAGGTACTGCAAAGTGACGATAGATTGGTGGTATTATGAAGTTAGTCCATAAAGAGTTTAATTTTGTTTTTCATTTTAAAGAAAATACCAGAAGCCTGTTGGTGATTGAGCAACCTGGGATTTTTTTTAAACTGGTAAGAGAATTAACTGCAAGTGATTATGAAGAAGAGTCAGGGTTTATATTGTCGGAGAATGATGAGGTGCTTAAGAAGAAAGATAAATTAGCTTGCATTGTTGATCCGTTGGCATTATCTTTAAATGAACGTAAGCTGTTGAGCAAATTGGGAGAGCTGCTGAAAAGAGAGATATTGTCAACAGAATTGTTGGTTGAAGGAAATCAAATAATATCTGATTTGGAAAGTTATATAATTCGTATTATACAGAGGATGGACTGGGGGGTGGTGTATTCTGATAAAATGGAGATCCAAAGTTTATTAAAGATTGCAGATATCCGCTTTGATGAAATGCAGGAGACATTAATTGAGAAAATTTTAGACTATATGAAAGTTTCATGCGAATTGCTTGATGTAAAGTGTTTTGTATTTGTACATCTTCTTTCTTATCTGACGGAATATGAAGTAGAAAAGTTTTATGAATATGTACATTATCAAAAGATTTGTGTACTTTTGTTGGAGAGTAGACAGCCGGACTTCGCAAAAGAGTTTTCTGAAACTGTAATTATTGATAAAGACTCTTGCGAAATTGTTTTGAATGTGTAATGATATAGTTATGATACGAAGTTACGATGTTGTAGTGGCATTTGGTACTCGCCCAATTATTTTGGGTTTGGGATTTGAGGTTTGAGAGTAGTGTAATTTCGTATGGTAGTGAAGCAATCTTTTTTGGAATCGTTTTTAATCCTGTGTTTGAGAGTAGTGTAATTTCGTATGGTAGTGAAGCTGCGAACGGGCGGGCGATTGATGATGAGTGGTTTGAGAGTAGTGTAATTTCGTATGGTAGTGAAGCATTAAAGTAGTAATATGAAGATTGAGTGGTGTTTGAGAGTAGTGTAATTTCGTATGGTAGTGAAGCAAGTAAGAGCAACGAAACTCAATACCGCACGTTTGAGAGTAGTGTAATTTCGTATGGTAGTGAAGCTTACTGAAACCTCATGAAAGCCCGTTCTTAGTTTGAGAGTAGTGTAATTTCGTATGGTAGTGAAGCGGGTACGGTGTTGCTTTAACAGCCATTGCTGTTTGAGAGTAGTGTAATTTCGTATGGTAGTGAAGCGTTTACTGACTCCGAGTTTAAGAGTATGTAGTTTGAGAGTAGTGTAATTTCGTATGGTAGTGAAGCTACCGTTGTCCCTTCACATCAGCGTACGCTGTTTGAGAGTAGTGTAATTTCGTATGGTAGTGAAGCTAACGCCGATTGGTTACTTTTTGAAATGCAGTTTGAGAGTAGTGTAATTTCGTATGGTAGTGAAGCTAAAAAAGAAAAACCAATATATAGCGCAGAGTTTGAGAGTAGTGTAATTTCGTATGGTAGTGAAGCAACGTTTTTTATTCCTATTTCTGTCAAAAAGTTTGAGAGTAGTGTAATTTCGTATGGTAGTGAAGC
>BLMJ01000087.1 GCA_011960625.1 Lachnospiraceae bacterium
GGTTTTAATTTAGATGGTATTTCCTGGGGATATGCTGTGGCGTTGCCTCTGCTTATTCTATGCCTGATTATCGTGCATGAGCTAATACATGGAATTACTTGGGCGATTTTTGCAAAAAATCATTTTCATGCGATTGATTTCGGAATCGTTTGGAGTACTTTATCTCCATATTGCACTTGCTTCGAACCGTTGAAAAAGTGGCAATATCTGTTAGGAACTGCTATGCCTACATTGGTTTTAGGAGGTGGGGGTGCAGTGGTTGCGGTGATGACAAATCAGTTACTACTATTTTTTGCGGCAGAATACATGATTTTATCAGGTGGCGGAGATTTTCAACTTATACTGAGAAGTATATTAGCTGATAAGCGAGAAAGTTTGTATTGCGCCCATCCTTACGAATGTGCTTTTGTAGTTTTTGAGAAATAGGAACGAATACTATAAATCGGTGTTTATAGGGGAGAACAAAACATTATCACAGAGCCAGACGCATAGACGCAGAGCCGATGAATAGGTGCGCAATCACAGTTTGGCATACTGAAAAATCACAGTTTAGGAGGAAATTTATTATGATGAGAAATCCAGAAGAAACTATCGGAAAAATTATTGATAAGGCAAGTACAAGTTTTATCGCCTATGTAGATGATAACGGTTATCCAATTACAAAGGCAATGCTAAAACCTAGAGAAAGAAACGGAATTAAGACAATTTGGTTTTCGACGAATACGTCTTCAAATAAAGTAAAGTATTTCAAGAAGAACAGCAAAGCAAGCGTTTATTTTATTGATAAACGCTTCTTCCGCGGTATTAGTCTGATTGGAACAATGGAAGTGCTGGAAACCGCAGAGGCAAAAGAGCGAATTTGGCAAGATGGCGATACTGCGTATTATAAAGAAGGAGTGACTGACCCTGACTATTGCGTATTAAAATTTACAGAGACTAAGGGAAGATATTATTGTAATTTCAAATCAGAGGATTTTGAGGTATAAATATTCCAGAGCTGATACGGAGAATTATGTATTTTGTTGAAGATTCAAAATAATGGTAAAAATCTTGAAATAAAGTTGATTTGAAGGAGGTGGTGACATGGGAAATTAGCCGTATTGGATATATCTGAATCCGGCAGACAAATTGGAGAAAAATTGTTTGCTTTGCTTGATACAGAGCAGCAGAAAGATTTATTGCAGTATATTCTTAATAGAGAAAATCTGAGTGATTTTCCCGATATTTTCCTATGTACTGTTTCTAAATGTCACGGTTTCCAGAATGGTTCAGTTCAACCATTATTGGAAATCCGGGAAGGTGATCTGTATTTTTGCCTGGAAGAAAGAACGGTGTGTGTCGGCAGTCAGGAGATAGAATTAACAGCTAAAGAATTCGATGCACTCCACTTACTGATTGTCAACAAGAAACGGGTATTGACCTTTGAGACCATAGCTTACCATGTTTGGGGCGAAGAATATATTGACGTTACACCAAAAACAATCCATAATCTGTTGAGCCGCCTTCGCCAGAAACTTCAAATTGCACCTGAAGCACCTGAATATGTTATCAGTGTGCGAGGCGTCGGTTATAAATTCGATGCTGGAATATGACAGATAAATTTAGGGCATTTTTAGGACATTACCGGGAAAGGCTGGCGATAAAAAGCGAATATGCCCCCATATCTGGGGGAGTATAAATGGATTTGTCACTATACTTTGATA
>BLMJ01000088.1 GCA_011960625.1 Lachnospiraceae bacterium
ACATACGAACCAGAGACCTTCTTTCTTCAATTCTTCCATGGTTCTGACTCAGATTTCCGAGACTGGGAAGCATCAGGGGGTTATTGCGTACATGGCGGCTTACGCTTATGCAAGGGTGGAGGACATGCTGGCTTTGGCGAAGGAAAAGGGGGAAGATCCTTTTCTGATTCTGTTGGATAATATTGAAGACCCTCATAATCTAGGAGCGATTATCCGTACTGCCAACCTTGCGGGCGCCCATGGCGTAATCATTCCTAAGAGAAGGGCAGTGGGGCTTACAGCGACGGTGGCAAAGACTTCTGCCGGAGCGCTTTACTATACCCCTGTGGCGAAAGTTACGAATCTGGTCAGAACCATGGAAGAATTGAAGAAAGAAGGTCTCTGGTTCGTATGTGCAGATATGGAGGGGCAGGAGATGTACAGTCTGAATCTGACGGGGCCAATTGGTCTGGTTATCGGAAGTGAAGGAGAAGGCGTGGGCAGGCTTGTGAAGGAGAAATGTGATCTGATAGCCGGGATTCCTATGAAGGGACAGATTGATTCCCTGAATGCGTCCGTGGCGGCAGGCGTACTGGCCTACGAGGTGGTGCGGCAAAAAAGCTGCGTTAAGAAGTGAAAACGGAGATAGGTATGGCAAATTACGAGCATATGACGGATGAACAGTTGATTGGAAAGCTGCGTAAGGGCGACCGGCATATCATGGATTATATTATGGAGAAATATAAGAATCTGGTGCGCAAGGAGGCCAACGCCATGTACCTGCTTGGCGGGGAGAATGACGACCTGATTCAGGAGGGCATGATTGGTCTTTTTAAGGCGGTGCAGGATTTTAATGTGGAGCAGGAAACCTCTTTCTATAGTTTTGCAAAGCTTTGCATTACCAGACAGATGTATTCGGCAATTGAGGCGTCAAAACGGAAGAAGCACAGCCCCCTTAATTCATACATTTCTCTCTATGAGACCAGCGAAGAGCAAGGTTCTCTGATTGAGACCATGGCGGCGGGGCAGGAGAGTAACCCAGAAGAGCTGCTGGTCAGCCGTGAGTATGCGGAATTGTTGGAGATGAAATTAGAAGAGAGCTTAAGCGAGCTTGAGAATAGGGTACTTTATCTGCACCTTCTGGGGACGGACTATAAGACCATTGCCCGTCTGCTGGATAAGAGCCCGAAGACGATTGACAATGCACTTCAGCGGATTAAAGGAAAGACTGAAAAAATATTAAGAGCAGAGAAATAAGGAGTAAGAAAAATGATGGAGCAGAAACAGTTTACATTTCCCAAGATGGAATATGTAAGACCTGACTTTGAGAAGATTAGCAAGGAGGCAAAATGCCTGACATCTAAGGTAAATGGAGCCAAATCCTATGAGGAAGTGAAGTCATGCCTGATGGAGATGGAAGAATTAACAAAGCATATGGGGACGGCGATTACAATCGTGTCAATCCGGCATACTCTTAATACACGGGATACTTTTTACGAAAAAGAAGATGCCTATCTGAAAGGTAAGCTGCCGGAGGTGACGCCATCGCTTCTTGCGCTTAAGGAGTCGTTTCTTAATTCATCCTTTCGGACAGAGCTTGAGAAGGAATTTGGCAGCCAGATGTTCGTGTCCATGGAGCTTGACAAGAAGATTTTCTGTGAGGAGAACATCCCGCTGATGCAGAAGGAAGCCCTTCTTACCAGTGAGTACGAGAAGATTATGGCGACGGCAGAGATTCCGTTCATGGGGGAGAAGAGGAACCTGTACGGGCTTCAGAAGTTCTTTGAGCATGAGGACAGGCAGGTGCGTTCTTTGGCCTATAAGGAGTATTCAGCGTTCTATCATGGCCACGAAGAGCGTCTGGAAGAGATCTGGGAGGAATTGATTACAATCCGTACGAAGATGGCAAAGAATCTTGGATACGAGAACTTTATTCCGGTAGGCTATATGCAGCAGGGACGTACGGATTACGGCCAGAAAGAGGTAGAGGAGTTCCGCAGGCAGGTAAGAGAGTATGCGGTGCCATTGTGCGCAAAGCTGTATGAGAAGCAGCGGAAACGTTTGGGAGTCGACACCCTGATGGCATATGATGAGAAACGTGTATTTCCGGACGGGAATGCGGTTCCGGCAGGGGATGAGGACTTTATGATTTCCCAGGCGCAGAAGATGTATCATGATATCAGCCCGGAAACAGGTGAGTTTGTAGATTTCATGATTGAGCATGAGCTGATGGATTTAAAGAACAAGCCAGGGAAGGCGTCCACTGGATATATGACCATCCTGTCGGACTATCAGGCTCCCTTTGTGTTTGCGTGCCTGAATCATACGATTTTTGAACACCCGATAAGTCTTCTGGCTGTCAAGAAGCGCTGTCACCTTATCCTCGGGATAGCTGCACCGGAAATCCAGATCTGCCTGTGCAATCTTATCCTCCAGCTCAAGCTTCACCTGCTTGAACAGATTCACTACATCCACATCCACCATATTCAGCGTCACATTCTTGCTGCTCGCCTTGCTGACCTCAAACAGATCCTCAATCAGCACCTTCAGCCGCAGCGACTTACGCTCAAGCACCTCAATATAATCCTTGCACTTACTCTCGTCCTTCTCATCCTTCAGCAGATTCACATACGTAATGATCGCTGTAAGCGGCGTCTTCAAGTCATGGGAAACATTGGTGATCAGCTCCGTCTTCATGCGCTGACTCTTGACCTCCTCGTCCACAGCTTTCTTAAACCCTGCCTGAATCTTCTGGATTTCCTGCTTAAATGGACTGAAAATACCTAAATCCTCCGTAATTTCAACGTCCAGATTCCCTTTTGCAATCTCCCCTGTGGCCTTAAGCAAAACTCTATATTTCTCCTGAAGCTCAAGAAAATACTTCCTGAGCAGACAAAACAGCGCTATCGAATAGACCGCCAGCAGGAAAATTCCGCCAATCCACAAGGTACTGATCAACGCCAAAATAATAAAGTTGACCGCCACAATCTTGAATATCGTCAAATTATTTTTCTCACTCAGATCGATCCTATCGATAAAACAGTAACATCGATGAAACCAACCCTTTATCTTTCCCTTGCCGTATACCCATGCTCTTTGGATATACTTCCAGTACCGTACACACAAAGTCCGTTCTTTTAAATATGCTGAAACTCCCAATGTATACACCTGCCTTACACACGTTGCTGCCCAGAAGGTAAGGGCAAACACAACCACCCATACGAGGAAATCCATAAAATCCGGAATCCCCATTCCCCTATTTGCCAACCACCACAGATTGTTGTCAAGGATCGCCAGCATCATGACGAATACAACCACTACAGCCTCAAAAGGCGTCCGCAAAATCAGCATCTCATCGTGGCGCCATACCGGAAGCGCCGGAAGCAGCCATGCAAGGGCCGTTACGATCAGTATCATGATAAACAGAAAATTCGCCATAGAATCCGTGGTATAATACCCGGTATAACCATAATCCTCCATATAAGACTGCAGATTCTCCTCCGTCATTGCAAAGACATAGGTCCGATTCTTCGGCTTTTCCAGAAGGATCGTCTCCCACTCTTCTGTCTCGGCAACATAACTCTCAATCCCCCAGTCTGAAGTGTCATACTCACTGATGACCTCCCTAAAAGCGACGCTCTGCTCCGCCTTATATTCCCCTTCCTTAATCCGTACATCGATGTCGCCGTATTTATCATAAGTAATCACCATCCCCAACGCAAAGGAGGAAAGGTTGTTCTCCGACACAGTCCGTTCTGAATCCGCAGTACTCTTCGCAACGTCATTCCCGTTTTCATCCTTCACACGGTAATCCAAAAATGGATAAATCCTCTCATAATCTGACAGCCTTCTCTCGTTGTCCTGACGGAGAATTTCCTTAATCTCCTCCGTCTTTTTATCTTCTCCATTCTCCAGATTGTAAAGAATGTATCCCGCATCCAAAAATGTTTTTAAAAACTCTTTTGATACCACCTCTGCGTGCGCCGCATTCTCAACCACCGTCCCTGAACTGGCATACCAGTTCCAATACTGGTTTATCATACACAATGCCGGTATCACAATAGACATAATCACCATAATCACTGTAAGCTTACGGCTGTTTTTCAATTTTGTACCCAACACCCCACACCACCTTCAAATATTTTGGATCTTTCGGATTAATTTCAATCTTCTCACGGATATTCCTCACATGAACCATGATAGTATCCGTATTGACTGCCCGTTCATTCCAAACCCGTTCATAAATCTCCTCCGCCGAGAACACTCTGCCC
>BLMJ01000089.1 GCA_011960625.1 Lachnospiraceae bacterium
CTTCCGTTATGATTCTCGGTTCAAGAGAACCCAGACGGAAGAATTTGTGGAAACGCTGGCAGGACTTCCAAAGATATGCCCCCATTTTCATCTGTCCCTCCAAAGCGGCTGCGACGCTACGTTAAAGCGGATGAACCGTCGGTATACGTCGAAGGAATACTATGAGAAATGTATGCTTCTGCGGAAGTATTTCACACGCCCTGCATTGACTACGGATGTAATCGTAGGTTTCCCGGGGGAGACAAAGGAGGAGTTCGAACAGTCGAAGGCGTTTATCGACAAGGTTGACTTCTATGAAACCCATGTATTCAAATATTCCAAGCGGGAAGGGACGAAGGCTGCCGCCATGAAAGACCAGGTACCGGAGGAGATGAAGGCTTGCCGCAGCAATGAGCTGCTTTTGCTTAGCAGAAAGAAACAGGCGGCTTACGAGGAGGAATTAATCGGGACGGTTCAGGAGGTTTTGATGGAGGAAGAGCTTCTGGTGGATGGAGAGCGTTACCAGACGGGACATACCAGAGAATATGTGAAGGTTGGACAGAAAATAGGCGAAAACCGGATAAATGAGTTGGTAAATGTAGAAATTGAGAGCCGTTTACAAATAATTCATTGAATTTTTCCCGTCAATAGGTTAGAATAACAGTGAAGTATTTTTGGAGGACGTGAGTATATGAGAGATTTAAGCAGCACACAATTTTTTCAGGTAGAAAGCGGTCCACAGATTCAAGCAAAAGATATACTTGAGATTGTGTACAGGGCATTGAGCGAAAAAGGATATAATCCGGTGAACCAGATTGTAGGGTATATTATGTCAGGGGATCCGACATATATCACAAGCTACGACGGGGCTAGGAGCCTGATTATGAAGATGGAGCGGGACGAACTGGTAGAAGAGATGCTTAAGACGTATATTGAGCACAACAGATGGGTATAATCTATGAGAATCATGGGACTGGACTACGGCTCTAAGACAGTAGGCGTAGCAATCAGTGATGCTCTGGGTATTACGGCTCAGGGGATAGAGACAATTTGCCGTAAGGAAGAGAACAAGCTGCGCAAGACCTGCGCGCGTATTGAAGCGTTGATACAGGAGTACGAGGTTGAGCGTATTGTGCTTGGACTTCCGAAGCATATGAACAATGATATTGGGGATCGGGCGGAACAATCTATAGAGTTTGGGAAGATGCTCACCCGTCGGACGGGGCTTGAGGTCGTGATGTGGGACGAGCGTCTGTCTACGGTTGAAGCAGAACGGACATTGATTGAGAATCGTGTGAGACGGGAAGACCGCAAGAAGTATATTGACAAGATTGCGGCTGTTATTATATTGCAGGGTTACCTGGATGCCATTGCCGCTGGGTATGAAAAGGGGCGGCAGGATATTTGCGCCGATTTGCCATAGCATACGAGGAAGCTTTGCCGGCAGCAGGTTTTGCGGGCGGCAGGGAATTGCGGTGCGGTTTCACGAGAAGTATTCTTGAGGAGTTTAGATATGGAGAAGATAAGATTCAGGTCGGAAGAGATTCCGGAGGAAGTGGATTTTTATGTGCTGGAACAGACGAAGGTAAACGGTGCATCCTATATTTTGGTTACAGATTCAGAAGACGGGGATGCACAATGTCTGATTCTTAAGGATACGTCAAAGGAAGCGTCGTCGGACAGCGTCTATGAGATTGTGGAGGATGACGTGGAGCTTACGGCAATATCGAAGGTTTTCGAGGAGCTGCTCGAGGACGTCGAGATCGAAAGGTAATATACTATGTCCATCAGTAAAGAGAATTTTAAGAAAATGCTGAAAGAAAAGGGTCTTAAAGTAACCAACCAGCGGTTGCTTGTGTTAGAGGTACTGGCAGATCATCGCGATAAGCATATGACTGCGGAAGACATTTATGAACTGGTAAAGGAAGACTACCCGGATATCGGACTGGCTACCATTTACCGGACTGTGCAGTTGTTACGGGAAATGCAGTTGGTGGATCGGATCAATCTTGATGATGGGTGCCTGCGCTATGAGATCAGCGATATGTTTGACGGGGAGACAAAGCATCATCATCATCATCTGATATGTAAGACATGTGGAAAAGTGGTTCCGTTTGAAGAAGACCTCTTAGATGAATTAGAGCGTCTTGTTGAGCAGGAGACGGGATTCCGTGTGTCAGACCACGAATTAAAGTTCTACGGACAATGCCAAGAGTGCCTGAAAATGGCAGGACAATAGAACGGAGACGCACGTGGAGGTGTAAAAAATTTGAAAAGAGAAAACAATGGAAAATTGCGAATCATTCCGCTTGGAGGTCTGGAAAAAATCGGAATGAACATCACTGCCTTCGAGTATGAAGACAGTATTATTGTCGTGGATTGCGGTCTGGCCTTCCCGGAGGACGACATGCTGGGGATTGATCTTGTCATCCCGGACGTGACCTATTTAAAGGACAATATCCAGAAAGTGAAAGGATTCGTGATTACGCATGGACATGAAGACCATATCGGCGCATTATGCTATGTACTGCGGGAGATGAATCTTCCAATCTATGCGACAAAGCTTACGATGGGTATTATTGAGAGAAAGTTAACAGAGCACAATCTGCTTCGCAGCACCAGGAGGAAGGTGGTTAAACACGGACAGTCCATCAATCTTGGACAGTTCAGGATTGAATTTATCAAGACCAACCACAGTATTCAGGATGCGGCGGCCCTTGCGATTTATTCCCCGGCGGGAATCGTGGTGCATACAGGAGATTTTAAGGTGGATTATACGCCGGTGTTCGGGGATGCCATCGATTTGCAGCGGTTTGCGGAGATTGGCAAGAAGGGTGTCCTTGCGCTGATGTCGGACAGTACCAATGCAGAGAGGAAAGGGTTTACCCAGTCGGAGCGGACAGTGGGAATTACCTTTGACCACATTTTTGCTGAACATCAGAATACTAGGATTATTATTGCGACCTTTGCATCCAATGTTGACCGGGTGCAGCAGATTATCAATTCGGCATGTAAGTATGACCGGAAGGTGGTCGTGGAAGGGCGCAGTATGGTTAATATCATTCAGGTTGCGCAGGAATTAGGATATCTGAATGTGCCGGACAAGACGTTGATTGAGATTGACCAGCTTAAGAATTATCCGCCGGAGAAGACTGTGCTGATTACCACGGGAAGCCAGGGTGAATCCATGGCGGCGTTGTCCCGTATGGCGGCGGACGTGCATAAGAAGGTTTCGATTATGCCGGGGGATACGGTCATTTTCAGCTCTAATCCCATTCCGGGCAATGAGAAATCGGTTTCCAGGGTTATTAATGAATTGTCGGCAAAGGGGGCGGACGTTATCTTTTCCGACGCCCATGTATCCGGACATGCGTGCCAGGAGGAATTAAAGCTGATTTATTCTCTGGTAAAGCCTAAGTATGCGATTCCGGTACATGGGGAATACCGTCATCTCAAGGCAAATGCGGGGATTGCGACCACGCTTGGAATCCCTAAGGAGAATGTGTTTATCCTTCATTCCGGAGACGTTTTAGAGCTGTGCTCCCAGGAGGCAAAGATTGTAGATAAGGTGCACACAGGAGAGATTCTGGTAGACGGTCTTGGCGTAGGCGATGTGGGAAACATTGTGCTGCGTGACAGGCAGCATTTGGCGGAGGATGGAATCCTGATTGTGGTGCTGACCCTTGAGAAAGGAAGCAACCAGCTACTTGCAGGACCGGATATTGTGTCCCGGGGATTCGTCTATGTCAGGGAGTCCGAGGGGCTGATGGAGGAAGCCCGCAATGTGGTGTCGGAGGCTGTGGAGGATTGTCTGCTTCACCAGCGCAATGCGGATTGGAGTAAGATTAAGATGGTGATTCGGGATACCATGAATGAGTTTATCTGGAAGCGTACCAAGAGAAAACCGATGGTTCTTCCGATTATTATGGATGTTTAGGATATTCGAAGGCTGTTGGCGGCGTGATGCTGTCAGGGGCCTTTTTTTGACGGTTTTTCATACTATTTTAAATATATTATAAATAAACAGTATAAAACAGTTGACAACAGTTTCTTGCTGTTATATACTGTTTGCAACGAAGGAGGGATGAGATGAAATTAATCATTAATCATTCTTCCATGCAGCCAATCTACGAGCAGATTGTGGAGCAGATTAAGAATAAGGTTATGCATGGGGAACTTAAAGAAGATACGGCGCTTCCGTCGGTACGGACATTTGCCAAGGAGCTTAAGGTCAGCGCCCTGACCGTAAAGAAGGCATACGACGTACTGGAAGAGGAAGGGTTTGTGAACACGGTCCATGGGAAAGGCAGCTTTGTAGCCTTTGCAAATCAAGGATTGATGCTTGAGGAGAAAAAAAAGGAAGTGGAGGCGGAGCTTGAAAGGGCAATCCGTAAAG
The DNA here is from genome assembly GCA_011960625.1 of Lachnospiraceae bacterium. Classification (GTDB taxonomy): domain Bacteria; phylum Bacillota; class Clostridia; order Lachnospirales; family Lachnospiraceae; genus Sporofaciens. The sequence continues at coordinate 4,376 of BLMJ01000089.1, forward strand.
GACGAAGCTGCGGTATGTCGGATTCGGAGATTCAGACGTTGTTCCAGTTGATTCTGGAGGAATGACAAAGAAGTTCGGATGAGGGATAGTGAAGATAAGCAGGAGGATTGACAGGATGTTGAGATTGAATAGGGTAAGGAAAGAATATAAGGGATTTCAGTTGGACTGTACTCTAAATGTGCAGGAAGGGTGTGTAACCGGGCTAATCGGAAAGAACGGCGCGGGGAAGAGTACCACATTTAAAGCAATTCTGGGACTGGTTAGGACGGACGGCGGCTCTATTGAGATTTTCGGGAAGCCGGTTCATAAGATCGGGAATCAGGATAAGGAGGATATTGGGGTCGTCATGTCGGACGCAGGATTCAGCGGTTATCTGACGATACAGGATTTGCTCCCCATGCTTAAGAATCTGTATCGGAATTTCTGTGAGGAAGAATTTAGGAGAAAATGCGAGAAGTTTAGGCTTCCCATGAATAAAAAGATTAAGGAGTTTTCCACCGGAATGAAGCGGAAGCTGCAGGTGTTGGCTGCCCTTAGTCACGAGGCAAGACTTCTGATTCTTGACGAGCCGACGGCAGGACTGGATGTGATTGCCAGGGATGAGCTTCTGGATATGCTTAGGGCGTATATGGAGCAGGAAGGGCGGGCGATTCTGGTAAGCTCGCATATTTCCAGTGATTTGGAAGGACTGTGCGATGACATTTACATGATTGATGATGGGAAGATTGTATTCTATGAGGAAACGGATGTGTTGTTAGACAGCTACGGAATCCTGAAAGTGACGCCCGAGCAGTTTGGAAGACTTGAGCGGGAGCATATCCTGCGGCATAAAAAGGAAGAATTTGGCTATAGCTGCCTGACGGCTCAGAGACAGTTCTATCAGGAGAATTACCCGGATATAGCGGTTGAAAAGGGAGACATTGACGAGTTGATTATGATGATGATACGAGGTGAAAGGTAATGAAAGGATTATTTTTGAAGGATTTAGGACTGGTGAAAGGGCAGAAGCAGTTCTTTGGCGTAATTCTGATTATGATGGTGTTGTTCACGACGGCATATACGAATTTTGCTTTTATTATTGCTTATATTACCGTTATGGTAGGGATTCTGACGCTGACTACGATTAGTTATGATGAGTTTGAGAATGGGATGGGGTATCTGTTCACGCTTCCGGTGAGCCGAAAAGAATATGTGGGGGAGAAGTATCTGTTCAGTATTGTAACCACGCTGCCGGGGCTGGCGGCGGTTTCTGCTTTTTCATTTGTGTTTTCCAGAATCAGGAAGATTGATTTCCCTGTGGAAGAGTGGGTTTTGTCTGTGGTGGTAAGTTTCCTGGTGGTTACGGCGGTGCTGTCTATCGTGATTCCCTTGCAGTTAAAGTTCGGGGCTGATAAGAGCAGAGTCGCGCTGATGATTGTCTGGGGAGGCGGGATAATGGCGGTATATTTGGGTATAAAGGCATGCGAGGCTTGGGGAATTGACTGGAAAGCGGCGATTGACTGGATTTGCGGGATGAAGCCAGCGGTGGCTCTTGCAGGAATTACGGTAATATGCGGGCTTCTTATGGTAGGTTCTTATCTGATTTCCCTGCGGCTTCTTGAGAAGAGGGAATTTTAGAGGTATTGGGGAAAAGTGGAATGAATAAGGGGCTGTTCACACGCCATTATCCCGCGAGGTGTTTCCGCACAGTTTGTGCGGAAATCCCGAGTTTTTCAGCGCGAAATCGCATCTTTTTGCGATTTCTGTGCATCGCGAAGCGTGTTGCTGTTCGCGGAGTGTACAGTAATATGAATAAGGAGGTAAGCGTAACAGGTAACCGTCCGTAAAGATATTGAAACCCATAATTGATAACCAAAATAAAGTATGATAATATAAAAATAAAAGAAGGGCAGGTGCAGGACGATGGAGAAGGAGAACCGGGAACACAAGGACAGTGTCTTTGTTGACCTCTTTTACCAGGATGAAACGGCAAAGAAGAATCTGCTGAGTTTATATAATGCGCTGCATGATACAAACTATGAAGATGAATCGATCATTCGGAAGGTAAAGGTTGATGATGTCTTGTATAAGAACTTCAAGAATGATATTTCTTTTGAGGTAAATGGGCTGGTGCTTGTTTTCGGAGAACATCAAAGTACTATAAATAGAAACATGCCCTTGCGCTTTTTGATGTATTTGGGAAGGGCATATGAGCAGTTGGTAGACAGCAAGGCACGCTACAGGACGACATTGGTGAAGATACCGACCCCAGAGTTTTATGTATTTTACAATGGCGAGAAGGAACAGTCGTTAGAAAGGGTATTATCTTTGTCAGACGCATTT